>JBPCWB010000351.1:0-8932 GCA_051009955.1 Hyphomicrobiaceae bacterium
ATTAAGCTGCTCGGAGCATCTAGGATCATGAGCGTATTGAAACTGATGAAAACAGTATCAGCGTCCGTGGTAGCTGTTGGCTCTTCATGTAAAGCCGGACCGGAAACCGTCAGGCCAATCCATAGGGACGATCCGGCGGCTCGGTGCATGCAGGTTGATAAGAAGCCGCGACAGGCAATGCCACGCGCGACTGCGCCGCGGAGTGCGCATCAATCGGAAGTTGCGATCGCGCTACGCCGCAATTGGCAGCAACTCGGAGACATCATGCTTGGGTATGACGGGAAACTCGGCTTCCCTCGGACTCCCATGAGACCAGGAATCTATCGGATTGGATTCTTACGTCAGGACCAAGTCGCGCGATATGTCGGCGAAACAGAAAATCTGCCACGTCAATTTCGGCACCTTCGCACACCTGGCCCATCACAGGAGACCAACTTCCGGATAAACAAAATGCTTCTGAGTTATTTGGAATGTGGCGATCGTGCCGTCGTTGATATCATTGCGACAGATCTTTCGATTGTGACGGCTGACGGCATCATAGACATGGACCTGACTGACAGATCGGTGCGCCGACAACTGAAATACATCGCGATCAGCAACGAGCGCAATGATGGAGCAGAACTGCTCAACAGACGATGACTCGCCGCTCACGCGGGCAGATCGATGATGCGCCAGAACGGGTCGCAGCGCGGCAGAACTATTGCCCGGCCGTCTTTTGATCCGGCTCCTCGGAAATCCGCTTCTTATTCGTCTCATATTGCTCATGAGCTTTGAGCAGGCGCTCCCCACTCGTCGTTTGATGCTTTTTGAATGCGCCCGGCGGCCAGGGATCAATGACATGAGCGGCCTTGTTTTCGGCGACCGCATTGCCGGCGTCGAGTGAGATCGCATCCGTGCGATCCAGATAGTCGCGACAGCCGGACAGTGAGATCGAAAGCCCGGTACCCATGAGACCGGCCATTGCAAGGGGCAGCACGCGCTTCAGTACGTCGAGGCTGTATAGTGTCATTGCACCACTCCATCACTACGCAGCGAAATGATGTGGCCGGTGCGTCTGTCGATCGGTGAATTGCCCCGGCGAACCGATGTGCGCCAACCTGGATTTTGCTGCCGGCTCAACAGAAAATAGTCGACGTCGCTGCTTGGTTTCGAACTATCAAGCGGTGTTGAAAGTCTCTGCCCAGGTTGCGCGCCACGGACGAGGCGCGGCGTAACAATGATCACCAGATCCGTCTGGCTTTTTTGGTATTCCGCGCTTCGGAACAGCGCACCGAGTACAGGCACTTGGCCGATCCAGGGCAGTTCCTCGCTCAGGCGCCGATTGTTCTGTTGCAGCAATCCGGCTATGGCAAAACTCTGGCCATCGCGCAGCTCGACAGTCGTCGCTGCGCGACGCACAACCAATCCTGGAATCTGCGTGTCGTTAATCCGAATGCCGGAGCCATAGTCCAGGTCGCTCACCTCCGGCTCGATCTTGATATTGATCAGGCCATCGCCAAGCACGGTGGGCGTGAATTCAAGACCAACACCAAACTTCTTGAATTCGATCGTGATGGTGTTGTCTTCTGATGCAACGGGAAACGGAAACTCGCCGCCGGCCAGAAAACTCGCCTTATCCCCCGACATGGTCACGAGATTGGGCTCTGCCAGGCGCCGCGCTAGTCCCCGCCCCTCGAGGGCGCGCACGATGGCGTCGGCCGTCAGGCCGTTGTCCAACAGACGTGCGATCATCGCACCGAAAGGCGCCGCACCGGACACCAGCGATGCACTTGAAACGAACCCGCTGACGAGCGCCGCCTGTCCACCGACATCCGCGTTGAAGTACTTGTTGCGGAATTTGCTACCGACTCCGAGTTCGCGTGATGCCGTGCGATTGGCTTCAACGAAGCGAACCTCCAACATAACCTGTTGCACGGACCGCACCTGAAGCGCATTGGTGACGGCATCCGGGGCGTACTGCTCGGCGATGGCGACGGCCTTCTTGACAGCCGCAGCGTCGGCCACACGGCCGCTCAGAAGGATCCGGCCATTTGCTTGGGTGACGCGAACCCGCGACTGCGGAATGCTGTTGCGAATCGCCCGACGCAGATGCACGGCGTCATGCGTCACATCAACTTCCAAAGCGGCGATGATGCCCTTCTGACCGTCCAGCACCGCCAGGCTTGTTGAGCCTACGGACTTTCCAACCACGTAGATCGATCTGTCCGTCAGCGGCAGAACGTCCGCGATGCTATCATCGGCGATCAGCGCCTTGTCGTAGGGCTGCCGAAATTCCAGAATCGTCGATTTCTTGACGACGACATTGACTTGGCCGTGGGATTCCGACTTGCGCCAACCGGGCTGACTGCCGTTGCTGACCCAGCCTTCATCGGCGATGGCCTGAGACACCGCTAGCGCAGCAAGCACAACCGCCCACGCACAATTCCGAACCAGACCGCCCATCTGTCGAGCGACAGACGCAGGACGCACTGCACCAGCAATGCGCACATCGATAGAAGCGTTCACATGACCCCCTTGCTCGAACACCCCGCACGCGGTCACATGAACTGATCGAGCAAAACTTAGCTTGGGGCAATTTATTGACGAGGTTGACCAAGCAGGGGCAGTGGCGCATTCGCCCTTATGCACTGCGAACTTTGGTTTATGCACATCTCTGAATGAAACGCCGAATGTGCACAGTCGATCATCAGGACACCGTCAGCCCCGGGGCAGTCCCGGGACGCTCGTGCAGTCCCGAAAGCTGGGCGCCAACCGCCCATGGCCACACTCTCTCGCCGACCTGGTTTAGGTCGCCCGGCCCAGCCACCATTCAATTGGCAGAAGCCAACCGCATCACTGGACGTGTTTTGGACTGTAGTTTGGCACGTTGTATTGGGTCGGCTTCGATGCACGATAGACAACGATCGTCTTCTCGGGAGACGTGTCGTCTTCCAGCTTTGCAGTTGACAATGCTGCGTGCGCGTCGTCGCCGGTTTGACCCATGCTACGCAAAGCCAAAGTAATGCTGCCCAGTTTCGCAGCCAGCGCGATCTTCTGCGCATCGCCGAGTCTGGCTTCCAGCGTCACGGTGCTCGCAACCTTCGGGCGGTATTCAGGATCCTCGGTCTGCTGGTCGATGGCCAGGACGCGCACATCCTGCAAAAGCACCTTGGTCGTTACGATTTCCTTGCCGGTGTCGGCATCACTACTTTCGGTCAACAGGAGATCGACCCTGTCGCCCGGCGATACAAATCCGCCGACACCAACAACGGCATTGACCTTGACTGCCACGGCCCGCATGCCCTTGCCAAGCATATGAGACAGCGACGGACGCGCGCCGTTGCCACTGACCCGCATCTTGGTGACAACCTCGCCTGAGGCGAAGTTCGACAAGGTCATTCGCTTGCTGCTTCCGCCGAGTAACTGGCTGATCGTTCGATATGCACCGTCCGGTACGGAGTCGACCGGCCATGAAATCTGCTTGAGATCGGCCTTGCGTAAAAGCCGTCCGCGAGTCAGGGACTTAGCCGTTGCGACAACCGTCGTCATGGCCGCTGGAACAACCTTCACCGCGGGCTTGCCGCGCTCGGATTCAAGATAGTCGTTCGCCATCTTGGCCGCCTGGATACCAGACAGAATTGCCAAACCGACCGCAAGTAATTGGTTGAATTTCATCGCCGCATCTCCAAGAGCGATGGAATATAACAGTCAAGCAATCAATTTCAGGTTGAATAGACGTGCACAATTTTAGTCAATTTGTTGATTGCGGGGGGAAACATTGTTCATTGGGACGTCGCGATTGACAGGAGCAACCCCTGTTCGCAACGTGCGCCCGCAAGTTGGTCGCTGTTTGCGTGGGGGACGGCGTGACGCACTCAAAGCACGAATGCCAGGACATATTCGGCCGGATCACCGTCACAATCGGTATGATCCTAGTGATGCTCACTGCGGGCTGCACGGCACAGCAGCTCGACCAACTGCCCGCTTTGAGCAAGCCGGATCAACAGCATCACTATCTCAAGTTGGCTCAGCAGGACTTTCAGCGCGGGTCTTTCGGCCTGTCTGAAAAGAACTTCCGAAAAGCCGTAGAGATTGATCCCAAAGATGAGGAAGCCTGGCTGGGCTTGGCCGCCACCTACGATCACCTCACCCGTTATGACCTCGCTGACCGCAGCTACGCGCGCGCCAAATCATTGATGGGCGAATCGCCCGCGCTGCTCAACAACATGGGTTACTCAAAAATGTTGCGAGGCGATTTGCGGGCGGCAAAGACGCTTCTTGCAAAGGCTTGGCGCCTGGACCCGAGCAATCCACGCATTGCGAGCAATATCGAGGAATTGAATACGCGGCTCGAACAGGCCGGCGGTGAACCGATCAAACTCTGATCTCGCCCATTTCGAATTCCTGCACTCGGCCTTGCGGCCCTAGGGACGATTTCGAATTCTCACGCGCGCTTCGGCGATCGAACTGATTGATCGATCCGTAGACGCAACATCCTTCCGATCGTCCGTTGCAATCTGCAGCATAAGCGAGCGGCCTCGACCACACATCTTTCGCCGTCGAGCATGACCCCGCGTCCACTTTCAGCGGCCGCAATTCCATGCGTAACGCAACCGCGATGACAGGCACGGAGCCACCGGTTGCATTCGTCAACGCCCAGTTGCGATCCGTCCGCAATGCTCACGACAGCCGCATTTCCGCGTCGGCGGACTTGGCAAGCAAGCCAACAGAATCGACGGCGCCCCTCTTGAAATGATCAGCCTGCAAATACATCTGTATACAGAGTAATTCAACTGAAGACGGAAAGCGTATACCCAATGCCACAAAAGACCGTGCCGCTATCCGTGAGGGTGAGTCCCGACGACGCGATCTTCCTCGCAGAGCTGGACATCGTCGATGCAGTGACTCCGTCTGAGAAGTTGCGGGCTCTTCTGCACGAAGCACAGCGCCGTCAAACCGGTCGCAGAGATCCGGCCGAAGGCGGACTGCTGTTGCGCGAGATGGTAACGCCCGCACGACGCGTCATCCGGCGGCTCGAATCCAACGCGGGACAAAGATCGGATCTCATACTCAAGCTCTACGAGCGCGTCCCCGACATCATGGCGAAACTCATCGCCGGACTCGGCGAACAGAGTGAGCCGGAGCAGCTGGCCGGTTTCGAAAAGGAGCTGACGGATCAGCTCGCCGTGCTCCTCAAAGATTTCATCATGGTCGGACTGTCATCACCGGCACGCGTCTACGCAGAAGAGACCTACCGAGCCGAACTGAAACCGGTGATCGAACTGGTGGAATTCATGCGCAGCCTTGCGTCAACCAAGGAAGGGAAGAAATCATGACGGAGCGATTGATGTCTCGAGTACGCCGGCTGGTTGCCGGTAGCGTGGGCGACATTGTCGATTCGATCGAGAATGCCGCACCCGAAGCAGTGATGCGCGAATCAATCCGCGAAATCGAGCGAGCCGCAGACGACGTGCGCGACGAACTCGGCCGCGCCATCGCGAACCGACATCATGCAAACAAGCGCCTCATGGCAGCAACGGCAAAGCACGAAGAACTGGCCGAAAAAGCCGCGTTCGCCGTCGGCCAGGGGCGTGACGACCTGGCCGAAGCGGCAATCGCGCGACAGCTCGATATGGAAGCCCAGATCCCTGTGCTTGAAGCCTCGCTGCAAGAACTGACCGACAAACAGAAGGAGCTGGAAGGATTTGTTTCGGCACTGCTCGCCCGCAAGCGCGAAATGGAAGCCGATCTTGCCAATTATCTTGAAAGCCGCGCGACATCAGGCGCCGACCCTAACGATGGCGGCACCGGCGGCGTGGCCGAGTTGACGGGTCTTGAGGCGGCCAAGCGCGCCGACGGAGCACAAAGCTCATTCAATCGTGTGCTGCAGGGTGCAAGCGGCATTGCCGCGACCGCGCGCTCGGACAGCGCCACAGCTGCCAAGTTGACGGAACTGGAGAACGTTGCACGTGAGCATCGCGTTCACGAGCGACTTGCCGCGCTCAAGGCGGCCAAGGAGGCGATTTGATGTTTGCGAGCTTGCTGACGCCAGCCCTTGCGCCGTTCACAATCACGATCACAGTCATGCTTTTGATCGCGATTACGGAGGCCATGGGCACGGTGTTCGGTATCTCGCCGTCCGCCCTCCTCGATCAATTGCTGCCAGAGATGGATGTCGATGTTGACGTCGACATCGATGGCGACGTTCCGGCTGGAGCCGACGTCGATTCGCTGTCGTCGGTTCTTGGCTGGCTGTGCATCGGCAAAGTTCCGCTGCTTGTTCTGCTCGTTGCTTTCTTGACGGCCTTCGGACTTGCCGGCTTTGCCGTGCAATCGGCTGCGCATACGGTAACCGGCCTGCACTTGCCGCTGATCATGGCCGTGCCGGCGGCACTGTTCACGGCCGTCCCGCCGACGCGGTGGCTGGCCCTGGGTCTATCCAGGCTGATGCCCAAGGAAGAGACCGAAGCCGTGTCCTCAAGCAGCTTCATCGGAAAGACGGCCATCATCACACGCGGCCTCGCACAAACCGGCATGCCCGCGGAAGCAAAGCTGCGCGATGCTCACGGCCAACTCCACTACGTCCTGGTCGAGCCGGACTCAAGCGACACCAGCTTTCCGCAGGGTACCGAAGTCTTGCTGACCAGCCAGACGAGCGCCATTCGATTCAAAGCAATCGCAAACACCAACGCACTCATGTCCAGTACAAAAGCGAAAGGATCGCATCATGGTTGATCCAACCACCACAACGGGAACCGGCATGACGGGCATTCTAATCGTCGCCGGTCTCATCTTCGTCGCCTTCCTGACAATTGGAATGATCTTCGCCCGCCTCTACCGTCGCTCCTCGAAAGAGGTCTCATTCGTGCGCACGGGATTTGGCGGACAGCAGGTGATCATGAACGGCGGTGCGCTGGTTCTACCGGTCCTTCACGAGATCATCCCGGTCAACATGAACACGCTGCGTCTCGAAGTGCGCCGCGCGAACGAGCAGGCTCTGATCACCAAGGATCGCATGCGGGTAGATGTACAGGCCGAATTCTATGTCCGCGTGCAGCCAACGATCGAGTCCATTGCCAACGCAGCACAGACGTTGGGCCGGCGCACCATGGAACCCAAAGCCTTGAAGGAGCTGATTGAAGGCAAGTTTGTCGACTCGCTCAGGGCCGTGGCGGCGGAAATGGCCATGGAAGAACTGCATGAGCAGCGCGTGTCGTTTGTCCAAAAGGTCCAGGCGGCTGTCTCCGAGGACATCCTTAAGAATGGTCTTGAGCTCGAGTCCGTTTCGCTGACAGGTCTCGACCAAACCAACAAAGAGTATTTCAATCCGGATAACGCGTTCGACGCCGAAGGCCTCACCAAGCTGACACAGGAGATCGAAGAGCGGCGCAAGAAGCGTAACGATATCGAGCAGGAGACTGAAGTTCTCATTCAACGCAAGAACCTCGATGCAGAGCAGCAGAGGCTCCTGATTTCGAGAGACCAGGAATACGCGCGCCTCGAACAGCAGCGCGAAGTGGAAGTCCGCAAAGCAGACCAATCCGCCCATATCGCCCGCGAACGGGCCCAGCGCGAATACGAAAGCGAGCAGGCGAAGATCGAGGCAAGCCGCCAAGTCAAGGAAGCCAGCATTGCAGCCGATCGCCAGGTTTCGGAGCACCAGATTGCCAAGGATCGGACGATCCGCGAACAGGAGATTTCCAAGGAACAGGCCATCGACGCCGCAGCCGTCGAAAAATCCAAACAGATTGCGCTCGCCGAGCAAGATCGCGATATCGCCGTTGCAGAAAAATCCAGGGCAAAGTCGGAAGCCGATGCTGCTGCCGACGCCGCCCGAGCGGTGGCGGCACAGGCCAAGGAAGCCGTCATCACATCTCGCATGACAGAGGTCGCCGAGCGCGACAAACAAATGGAACTGATCGAGGCCGACAAGGCAGCGCAGCAGGACGCCATTTCGATCAAGGTCGCAGCTGAGACCGAAAAAATCGCGTCCATCGACCGGGCCGAGGCGGTCCGCATCGCCGCCAACGCCGATGCCGAGAAGACCCGAATTGCGGCAGCCGGCGAGGCCGATGCGGCCAAGGCCCACGCCGATGCCCAGCAGATGGTTTACGCCGTTGATGCCGAGGGCAAACGCGCCATCAACGAGGCCGCCAATGTCCTGTCGCCGGAACAGATCGCAATGCAGGTCAAGCTGGCACTCTTTAGGGCACTGCCGGATATTATCGCCCAGTCCGTCAAGCCGATTGAGGCGATCGACGGCATAAGGATCGTACAGGTGGAAGGGCTCAACGCCGGCAACGGCGCGGGAACCGCAGCAAGCGACAGTGCCGGAGCTCACGCAACCGGAGCCAATGGCGGCGGAAATCTGGCAGATCAGGCGGTCGCCGCCGCCCTGCGCTATCGTTCGCAGGCACCGATGCTCGACAGCCTGCTCAACGAAGTTGGCCTCGATGGCGCCTCGCTCCACGGCCTTACCAACGCGACCCGGTGGGACGTCGACGCTGGCGCAGCAGATGACGCCAATCGCCCCGCATCCGGATCAAATGGTGGCAACAGCAGCGGCCACGCCAACGGCTAAGCCTTGACAGAGGGCGACTTCGGCCCCTCGGACATTGACCCGGACAAGCCCGCTAGAGATCGATCGGCGGGCTTGGCACGTCTATGGCCAGCGTGACGTCACCAGCTGCCCGAAACCGGCACACTGATCGTCCATGCGATGGACAAGGCGCGCGGCGACTGACAAGCTTGCCGAAATGCACGACATGCACAAGAGAGCCACGATGCGCAACCTCGAATTCGGCTGGTTCCTGCCAACCCGCGGTGACACCGACGACTATGGCGAGCCGACCAAGATCGCCGCCGGAATTGACATGTTTGATCGCGTCACGATCGCGGCCGAAAAGGCCGGCTTCGAATACATGCTGATTCCTGTCGGTCATCTGTGCTGGGA
>JBPCWB010000352.1:0-6883 GCA_051009955.1 Hyphomicrobiaceae bacterium
GTCTTGAAGTGATGAGTCGCCTCCCAGGCCTTGGCCTCCTGCTTGTGGCATTCTGCACAGGCATTTGGACCAACGATTTTCGCCGAACCGGATGCAACTGCACCGTCAGCGCCAAAGCCGACTGTCACCAGCAAGCCGCAGGCCGAGGCCAGGGAGCACCAGAGAGTGGCCGTGTACACTCGCCCCATCGACGAAAAACTATGTGCCTTGGGTAGGGAAATGACTTCTGACCCTTGATTCGGCTACTTCATACGTGAGCAACGGTTGCTTTTGCCGATTACTTGGCAGGCGGCGACGGGCGGGCTGTCTCTTTTCGCGGCTCGTGGTGTTAGCGAGCCATTCCGTAGCGCGCGCCAAAACGCCATCTTCGCGTGTGTCCCTGCCACTGCTCGATGGCATGAACGGGTCCGCATAGCAGACCGCACCGTCCTGCGCGGCGATCGCCCTTACAGAATCAACCATCGCCGGCGCACCGCAGGCATAGACCACATCGCTCGGCAGCAGAGCCGGGATATAGTCCGTCGGCCGGCCGATTCTGACCCATCCGATCTGAGGTTGCGGCGTGCTGCAGGTCGCAACGACGACAACATTGGGGAATCGAGCGAGTTGGCCGAGAGCCGTGCCCATATAGAGAGCATCCATGTTTCGGCCGCCAGCGATGATCATGATCCTGCGCTCCGGATTCTCACGCAATGCGGCAACCGCGATCGACCAGATTGGCGCAAACCCGGTGTTGGTGGCGACGAGGAGCAGCCGGCTGTGCGAGTCGGGCACGAAATAGGCCGCGCCGAAGGGCCCGGTCAGCTCCACACAGTGGCCTGGTTTGATCCGCTTGCCGAGCAAACGGGTAACATGTCCGTCCCTCATTCGCCGAATGTGGAAACAGACCGTTCGACCATCCGTATTGCCACGCAGGGGATGGGTTATGCTGAAGGGACGGCTTGGATAGCCATCGAAGCGCAGCTTCGCATATTGCCCTGCATGATAGGGCATTGCCCGTTCCGTGCGGATCTGGACTTCCACCACATCGGCTGAAAGGGGGCGCAATGCCTGCAGGACGCCTTCGACAGTGCGAACACCCAATGTCTGATTCTTCTCGATAACTGCATCGCTAACGATCCGACACTGGCAGGCATGAACAATTCCCGGCTCGGAGCCATGGCCGCCCAGCACCTCGCCTGACACAAGTCTCACACAGCAAGTGCCGCAGTGGCCCGCTCGGCATTCATAGGGAAGGTCAATGCCATTCCTCAGTGCTGCGTCAAGCAGCGACTCACCGCGCCTCGCCTTGAAGCTCTCACCATCGACAACAATGTTGTGACTACCAACCATCCCTCACCCCGGAAAGTTCAGTGTTCCCGTCTGCGGTCGATCCGAGATGCCCCGTCGCCGCGCTGCCTCCTGATACGCCCAGCACACCAACCGTTCAGATTTGTCTTGCCCGCATCCACCGCCAAGCGGCAAGAACGTCGATTGCACCCTCATTCGCCCTTTCACAAAACGCACTTGAAGACTTGAACTTCGTTGAAATAGCGAGGTAATTCGCTATCTCCATTTCGCAAATCCGAGGTTCTATCAATTTTTGCTCGACCTTGATCAAAGCGGTCCGCAATTCCCGCAGGCTATCGCGAACGGATTACAATCATAAACGAGCATATTAGATCACCCCCATTCTCATGGCGCGCAGCAAGCTCTGTTTCGGACCGACCACTGTCGCATCCCGGCCGTTGATAGCTACGAACCCGACGCAAACCTCTCCAAGCCTGCGTGTCATGGCTATCTGGCGAAACGAGCGGAAAAATAAGGCAAAAGAATGCCACCCGCGCCTATCAACAGAATCGGACAAGATGGCCGCCGCTGCCGCCGCCGGCGCTTGCGGAGATCTCTACACAATGAGACTCATTCTGAAATCAATTATAGTCACAAAATGACAATTCGCATTCCCTTGTTCTCGAAACAGGTATTGATATGTAGTTTATTGTTTGTCGGATTATAATGGAATAATTATTGAGACCAATTAAATTCATTTTTGCTCGAGTTTATACATGCATTTTATAAGATCTTGTCCAAGTGACGCCTCATTTTTCGCGCCAACTTCCTCAGACTTCAGTTCAGCAATCCGAATGACCGTCGAGCGTGATCTTGCCTGGAGTTGCGATTCGGATTGCTGGTCTGAAATCTACCGGGGGGTTGAAAATGATGCGTGTTGCGCTAATTCGATTTGCCAGAATTTCGGCACTGTCGAGTGTTTTTGCATGCGCCCTATTAGGGCATGCAGGGTTGACGAGCCGGATTGCAGTTGCTGGCTCCAATGAGTGGAAAACCGAGACCAAACCATCACAGCAGAGACTATCTCAGCAGAGACCATCTCAGCAGAGAATGAGGCTTGCTCCGAAAGCAGCAGGTAACACGGCTGTCCATGGCAAATTCTCGGCGTTCTCCGCCGCAGCCAAACAACAGAAGGGCAAAAAAGGCCCAATCCCTGCAGTCGACGCGGAGACGCTGTCGCTCTATCCGACGGCGGCCCAATGCGGCGAATGCCATAAACAGATCTACGAGGAATGGTCGTCATCGCAGCATGCCTACGCGTCGATTTCTCCGATGTTCCACGCCTTCGAGCAAAAATTTCAGGAACTGACCCAGGGGACGGTTGGCACCTTTTGCGTGCGCTGCCACCAGCAGGTTGGTACCCAGCTCGGAGAGAAACGCGAGACGCCTCTGTGGGCGCGCAGCCAGATCTCGCGAGAAGGCGTCAGCTGCATTACCTGCCACCGGGTCAAGGAGCAGTACGGTAAGGTCAACGGCGAGCGCAGGGTCGAGCCCGGCAAGATCTACGAGCCGGTTTACGGCACCGGTGAAAAGAGTGTCATCAAGGACGTCCTCAAGAACAAGGATACCTACTCCGTCAAAACCGCCAAAAGCGGGCGCGGCACAGACATTCACAACGGTATGATGACGAACCCGCAACTCAAGAAGTCGGAGTTCTGCGTCAGTTGCCACCAGGTTGCGGTCAATCTGGGAATCAAGCTCGAGATTGTATGGGATCAGTTTCGCGACAGCCCGGCACGAAAAGCCGGTGTCACCTGTCAGGATTGCCACATGGGCAAGGTCCCCGGCAAGCCCGATGGGTACTCAACCGCTCCTTCCGCGGTGGTCGGTGGACGGAAGATCAATCCAGGGCGCAGACATGCCAATCACTCCTTCATTGGCCCAGGCTACTCCATCGCGCATCCCGGCATCTTCCCTCACAACACCAAGGCCCTGGGCTTCACCATCAAGGACTGGCTGCAATTCAATTGGCGCGCCGGTTGGGGCACGCCTGACTTCGAAGACAAAGTTGCTGCCGGCAGAATCAAGGTCAAATTCCCCAAACGTTGGGCCGATTCGGTTGACCGTGAAGACGCGCGTGTCATCATCGATGAAAACCTGGCCAAACTTGACGCGCGCTATGAACTCCGGCGACAAGTGATGGAGAACGGCGCGAAGGTCGACGGTCCCTTTATCCAGGGGAGACCCCGGGTCGGCAGGACGCTTGCGTTTGCTTACAACATCAAGAACCTCAACTCGGGACACAACCTGCCATCCGGTTCCTTGGGCGCGCAGCCGCAACTTTGGGTCAACGTCGCCCTCGTCGATCCTGACGGCAAAAACATCTGGGAAACCGGTTACGTCGACAGAAACGGTGATGTGGCTGATCTGCACAGCTTGGAAGTTGCTGGTGGCAGAATCAAAATTGACCAGCAGCTAGTCAATTTCCAGACCAAGTTCTTGACGACCAACGTCAAGGGTACGGATCGGGAGATGTACCTGCCGGTCAACTTCGACATCGATCCGTTGCCACACTTGCGTCCACCGCAGGTTCCGACCACCGTTCTCAACCACCCGCCGCTCGTGCGCATGGAGAATCACTCACTGCCGCCCCTGGGTGAGAAGCAGGCCAGGTACAACGTGCCCGGCTCCCTGATCAAGAAGCCCGGCAAATACCGCCTCGCATTTCGCCTGCGCAGTCGTGCCGAGCCGATCTACTTCATGCGTTTCGTCGGTGCCTCCAAGGAAATGGAGCGGCTGATGAACGAGCGGGTGATGAATTTCAAGACCTTCACGACTGACTTCGTGGTGTCGCCCTAGTCGCGCAAGTGAAGGGCGCCGAACGGAACACCGGCGAGGGGCCAATACACAGGCCCCCGCCTCTGCCCCCACAAGTCGACGAGTGCGTTCAATTCGCCAAGATCCACTAGCGCACTCTTGCTGATTGATTTGGACATGTTCATGCGCCGAGCCCGTCAACACCTCGGCCAAACATGCTCCAGCCAGAAATTGGAGCGTCCACGTGATGTGTAACGAGATTGGCAACGTTTACGAGCGTGCCGGTGCGACGACCGCAACTGTCCTGCTTGCTACTGTTGGCTACCTTGCGATGTCTGGCGCAACCGCAAGTCCTGCAGCAGCACAAAGCAGCGGCGCGGCCAACGCCACAAGCTGGATTACTCAAATCTGGCGCACGGCACGGGACGCCCCCGCGGAACGCCAGCCCGGTGCTCAATACCTTGGCGCATCGCCAAGTGGAAAATCAGACCGCACAGCGAACGCATCCTCGCCTGGCAATGCGGCCAACAAGGACGACCTTTTCCGACCCGGACCGCAATATGGCACGAACTACGACGCCAACGACCAGGTCGACATTTACGGTGCGAAGACAGCCGTCGCTCCGCCACGCCCACCTCTTGAAATCGGTCGTCAGCAATACACATCCGGCCAGTACAATGAGGAAGGCTCCGTTCTGGGTGAGTTGAACCTCCTGCAGTTCGGACTCTCCATCTACGGCGACTGGCGGACCGCGGTCGCCTACAACAACAACAACGGCAAGGACATCGCTCAGATCGCGACGCGACTGAACCTCGACATCGACCTCAAGCTGACCGGCACTGAACGAATCCACGCCTTCTTTACTCCTCTCCAGAATGACGCACAGTTCACACGGTTCGAGTTTGGTGGCAGCGATGGCGATGAGAAGTTCACCGACGAGTACGACTACAATCCACAGACGCTATTTTTTGAAGGCGATCTGGGCTCGCTATATGCCGGCTTCTCCGGCAAAGAATCTAGCTTCGATCTGCCCTTCACCGTCGGCCTCTTCCCGCTGTTCCTACAGAACGGGATCTGGGCAAACGATGCAATCCTCGGCGGCGCGGTGAGTGTCCCAGCGAAGAACTCAGCGGTGTTGGGCCTGTCCAATTTCGACATCACCTTCTTCGCCGCCTTCGATAATGTTGATAACGCAGGCATCATCGGAGCGGACAATCACAACGCCAATATCTATGGTGCGACGACCTTCGTCGACGCTTTCGACGGCTACGTCGAAGCGGGCTACGGCCTGATTCAGAGAACCGACGACGACGCGGACGGGCAACTGACGCACTTCATGACCGCGGCTTATTCCCGGCGCTACTACCACACCTTGTCGAACTCGACGCGGGTATTTGCAAACTTCGGGGATGGCGATGAAGATGAAGGCGTCGCCGTGATTGCCGAGAACAGCCTGATCTCTGGCCTGCCGAGTACGTTGCTCCCATATGCCAATTTCTTCGTCGGCTTCGGCAACCCTCAGCCACTGGTCGATGGCAATGGCGCAGGTATTCTCAAGAACGTCGGTATCAATTTTGAGACTGACGCGTTGACCGGCTTCCCGAAGCTCAATGACACAGGCTCCAACGCGTTTGGTGGGGCGATCGGCCTGCAGTATCTCTTCAATCTGGATCAACAGCTGTTGTTCGAAATCGCCACTGTGCAGCCATTCGGCGATCCGATTCCCGGCATCGGCGCCGTCGAGGCCCAATATGCCATGGGCGTTCGCTATCAAATTCCGATCAACAGGGCTTGGCTGTTCCGTGCCGACGCAACCTATCAAATCATCGAAGGCGCAGAGGAAGACAACTTCGGCATTCGCAGCGAGCTCCGTAGAAAATTCTAGACCATGACGTGGTCGAACGCGAGATTGCGGACGCAGGCAGATATCATTCCAAGTGTTCGGCACAACTTCACGCGACGACAGACTTACTTTCCGACCCGGCTCACAAGGAGCATCCGTTCGGCACCGTCAAAGCATGGATGGGTGCGACGCACTTCCAAGTGAAGACGCTGGAGCACGTCGCCACGGAGATGGCATTGCACATCCTTGCCTACAACGTGAAACGGGTGATGGCGATTGTCGGTATGCCGGAGTTAATGAAGGCAATCACTGCCTACCTCCCTTGGTTCGCGGCACCAATCTCGCCCCGGGAGCCGATCCGGGCCTTAGGGACGCGGATCTCCGCAACTTCGGTCCGGAAACAAGAAACAACAGCCCGATCAGCCGCGTGGGAATGAGCAGCTCGATGCCGTGACTTTCACACACGCTCGTGCAATTGCAGACATTGCGGCGAGGCCGACCTCGGATCACTTTGCGAGCAATCGAGCCGTCAATGTTGGCCCAAGAGAGGACTTCGCACCTGTTGTGATGGATACATCAAACTAGGCCAGATGCGATCTTCATGTCACGCTAGCAACAGGTCGTCCTAGTCGTTATCCGTCAACCCGGCGCCTGCGCCAGCAAGGCGTGAGGCTTCGGTCGCAGGTGCGAAAGTGCGCTGGGCAAATGCGCTCAATCGACTCCACGTCTCTGCGTCGACCGTCCGGACCGGCGTCCGAGAAACGACTGCATTCATGGCTCTGTCGCCGAGTCGACAGCGGACCCAATCAGCGCTGCGAGCCGCTACAGCTGCCGGATCACCCTCGATCGAGACACTCTCGGGCGCAATCGCCATAATGACACCGCTCCAATGCAATTCGAGCGACTTGCCCGTTTGCACAGCAGCCGCGGCCGCATAGGGCGCAAGTAGGAGCG
>JBPCWB010000353.1:0-2871 GCA_051009955.1 Hyphomicrobiaceae bacterium
GCGCAATACCGATTGCGCTGGTGAGGACATAGGCGGCGGCGGCATTCTGCCAGTTGTGCTTTCCGCGCAAGGCGAGGTTTTGTGAAAGGTCTGCGCACCCGACGGCATCGCCGTTGCTGACGGCCCAGAGACTGGCGTCCTTGAAGGCCTGCCCGCGGATTTCGAAATTCGGGAACTGGTCGAACGATGCAGCGGCCGGCGAAAGAAGTACGACGGGTGCGGGGAGGCCGGACTTCGCGGCGTCAGTTGTCGCCTGGATGACGGCCTTGGCGATGGTTCCGGAATTCGTGCTCGGCGTGTCGTCGCCAAGGGTTGCGGCGAAATCTTCAGCGGACTCGCCGACGAGGTAGGCGTGCCGGACACGCGGAAACAGCGGGCGCAGATCCTCGATGCCGCCATCCTTTGCCTGGCCACCGGCGATCCAGAAGATATCGTTGTAGGCAGCGAGCGCGTGCGCGGCGGCTTCGGCATTGGTGCCCTTGCTGTCATTCAGGAAGAGGATCTGCCCATTGGGCGTCACGACCTGGCCGACGAATTCCAGGCGGTGTTCGAGGCCTGGGAACGTGGCGAGCCCGGCGGTAATGGCGTCCGGCGTGACGCCGACGGCGCTGGTGAGGACGTAGGCAACGGCGGCGTTCTGCCAGTTGTGCTTGCCGCGCAATGCGAGATTTGCTGAGAGGTCGGCACACTCGACGGCATCGCCATTGCTGACGGTCCAGAGTTTGGCGTCCTTGCCGCGAATGCCGTCCGCGAGGTCATGGGTGACACTGACGTGAACCACGCCCGGACCCTTCGGAATATGTTCGGCGATCGCCGCGCTGAGCGGATCGTCGACCCCGATGACGGCGGTGTCGCTGGCGGTAAGGTTCGCGAAGATGCGGGCCTTTACGGCGGCGTAGTTTTCCAGCGTGCCGTGGCGGTCGAGGTGATCCGGAGAAATATTCAGAAGCGCGGCCGCGTTCGGATGCAGCGAAGGCGTCAGGTCGATCTGGTAGGATGAAAATTCGATGACGTAGGCGCGGTCGTCCTGCAGCGGTTCGAGGCCGAGGATGGCATCGCCGATGTTGCCGCCCAGTTCGGTCGGCACGCCTGCGTTGCGGAGGATGTGGGCGACGAGAGCTGTGGTGGTCGACTTGCCGTTGGTGCCGGTGATGGCGATGACGCGGGCCTGCGACCCGGTGGCGGCGCGTTCGCGAAAGAAGAGTTCAGTGTCGCCGATGATCTCGACGCCGGCGTCGTGAGCCCTTTTGACAGTCCAGTGCGGTTCCGGATGGGTCAGCGGGACGCCGGGTGAGAGGACGAGGGCCGCGATTTCGGACCAGTCCGCCTCGGCCAGATCGACTGTCGTCAATCCGGCCTTTTCAGCAGCTTCCCGGCCTTTCTCACCGTCGTCCCATGCCCAAACGGCCGCGCCGCCTTCAATGAGGGCGGCAGCGGTTGCCAGGCCCGAGCGGGCAAGGCCGAAGACGGCGACGGTCCGCCCGGCGAATGTGGTTACGGGGATCATGGGCTGAGTCTAGCCGGATTCGCGGCGCGGGTGTGATGGGAGTTGCAGGTGCGCCTTGTGGGCGGTGAGGCTGGTGGGTGGCCGGTTTGCCCTCGGCAACGGACGTTACAGACTCTCGCATCCACGTATACTTCGATGCCAATGCGGACAAGGCAGAGGTCGCTATGCTAGGGCGGACGTCATGAAAAACCACCTCCATGCTTCGTTGTTCCAGCCGCTCGAATTGCCCTGTGGAACCATTCTGAAGAACCGTATTGCCAAGTCGGCCATGTCCGACTCGCTTGGCGACGGGCGCGGCAACCCAACAGATGCGCAAATGAGGCTATACGAACGATGGGCTGAGGGCGGATTGGCCGTGTCGATCATTGGGGAAGTGCAGGGAAACCCGAGCGTCGCCGAGAAGCCGGGCAATCTGGTACTTCACCCAGATTCCGATCTCTCCGCGTTCGAGGCGTTGGCGCAGAGAGGATCATCGAACGATGCCCAATTGTGGCTTCAGCTCGGCCATGCGGGCGCAATGGCGCATCCTCCGATCAGCGATCCGAAAGGTCCGAGCGCGATCGACATTCCCGGCCTGACCTGTGCAGCCTTGACGCGAGACGAGGTCCGCGCGCTGCCATCCGAATTTGCCCGGACGGCAGGCTTGGCAAAGAAACTCGGTTTCGGGGGCGTTCAGATACATGCAGCACACGGGTTCCTGCTCAGCCAGTTTCTTTCGCCGCTCTTCAACAAGCGTGAAGATGAGTACGGCGGCTCCATCAATTCAAGGATGCGATTGCTGCTGGACGTCGTTGACGAGGTGCGCAGTGCGGTCGGTCCCGGTTTCCCGGTTGCGATCAAATTGAACGCGACCGACCAACTTGAAGGCGGCTTTGACGAAGAAGATTCTTGCAAGGTGATCACAGCGCTGGATCAAACAGGCATCGACCTGATCGACATCAGCGGTGGAACATATTTCCCAGGCGCCAAATCCGCCTCCGACAGTTCGGGGAGCGGGCCCTACTTTCTCGATTTTGCGGAGCGGGCCCGGCAACTGACCACCAAGCCGTTGATGGTCACCGGCGGGTTCAAGACGCTGCAGCAGGCGGCGGACGCAATTGCCCATCGCGGCGTAGATATGGTCGGCCTTGCGCGCGCGTTGGCTCTCGACCCCAACCTGCCAAACGAATGGCGGTCGGGATCGGCGAATGATCCTGATTTTCCCAGGTTTCAAAGTCCGCCTGAAGGTGGCGTCACCGCCTGGTTCACGATGCGGCTGACGGAGCTAGGCGAGGATCGCGAGCCGTCTGATGCGACCGGACTGGAGGCGGCGATAAGGGATTATGATGACCGTGACCGGAAAAGAATTTCCATATGGAAGACGC
>JBPCWB010000354.1:0-4074 GCA_051009955.1 Hyphomicrobiaceae bacterium
GTCACCAAGGATGACATTATCGCGACGGCCAAGTGGGCCGAGACAAAGGGCAAGGCGAGCACGGAAATTGGCTTCCGCCCGGCACGGGTCCTGATGCAGGATTTTACCGGTGTGCCCGCCGTTGTCGATCTCGCCGCCATGCGCGACGGCATGACCAGTCTTGGAGGCGATCCACGCAAAATCAATCCTTTGGTTCCGGTTGACCTCGTCATCGACCACTCCGTGATCGTCGATGCCTTCGGCAATGAAAGTGCCTTCGCACGCAATGTCGATCTCGAGTACGAGCGCAATGGTGAACGTTACAATTTTCTGAAATGGGGCCAGAGCGCGTTCGACAATTTCCGCGTCGTCCCACCGGGCACCGGCATCTGTCACCAGGTCAACCTCGAGTACCTGTCACAGGTCGTGTGGACACGCGAAGTCGGAAGCGAAACGCTCGCCTATCCTGACACCGTCGTCGGCACGGATAGCCACACCACCATGGTCAATGGCCTGTCGGTTCTTGGCTGGGGCGTCGGCGGCATTGAGGCCGAGGCGGCCATGCTCGGTCAGGCCCAGTCCATGCTGGTTCCGGAAGTGATCGGTTTCCGCGTCACCGGCAAACTCAAGGAAGGCATCACGGCGACCGACCTCGTCCTGACGGTGACTCAAATGTTGCGCAAAAAAGGAGTCGTTGCCAAGTTCGTAGAGTTTTTTGGCCCCGGCCTCGACGCATTGACGCTGGCGGACCGCGCAACGATCTCGAACATGGCGCCAGAATACGGCGCAACGTGCGGCTTCTTCCCGGTCGACAACGAAACCATCAACTATATGAAAATGTCGGCCCGCGCCGATGAGCGGATCGCCTTGGTCGAGGCCTATACGAAAGCGCAAGGCTTGTTCCGATCGTCCGACACCGGCGAGCCCGTCTTCACGGAAACGCTCGAGCTCGATCTGGGCGATGTCGTGCCATCTCTCGCAGGGCCGAAACGTCCGGAAGGCCGGATTTCCCTGTCGGACGTCAAGACCGGCTTCTCGACTTCGCTACAGAATGAATACAAGCGCCCGGTTGCCGAGTTGGAGCAGCGCCACGCCGTTGCAAACCACGACTTCGATCTCGGTCACGGAGACGTCGTCATCGCGGCGATCACCAGTTGCACCAATACGTCGAACCCAAGCGTCCTGATTGCAGCTGGCCTTCTGGCACGCAACGCCGCTGAAAAAGGGCTGACGTCTCAGCCTTGGGTGAAGACATCTCTGGCGCCAGGATCGCAAGTCGTTGCGGCCTATCTCGACAAGTCGGGTCTCCAGCCCTACCTCGACCAACTGGGTTTCAACCTGGTCGGGTTCGGTTGCACGACCTGCATTGGGAACTCGGGCCCGCTTCAGGAAGACATCTCGCGCGCTGTCAATGAGAACGGCCTTGTCGCCGCCGCCGTACTGTCCGGCAACCGTAACTTCGAGGGTCGCGTCAGCCCTGACGTTCAAGCCAACTATCTCGCGTCACCGCCGCTGGTCGTCGCTTACGCCCTAGCGGGAACGGTCAACAAGGACCTCTCCAACGAACCGCTTGGTAACGGCACCGACGGTCAGCCCGTCTATCTCAAGGACATCTGGCCCTCCAACCATGAGATCCAAAGGTTCATTGCAGAGAACGTGACCAACGAGATGTTCAAATCGAAGTACAGCAATGTCTTCGAGGGTGACGACAAGTGGAAGGGAATCAAAACCAGCACGGGCCTCACCTATTCCTGGGATTCTGGATCAACGTATGTTCAGAACCCGCCGTACTTTGAGGGTATGACATCAGAGCTTCCGCCGCTCGTAGACGTCGTAGGCGCCCGCATCTTGGGTCTGTTCGGCGACAAGATCACCACCGATCACATTTCGCCGGCTGGCTCGATCAAGAAAGAGAGCCCCGCTGGAGAGTACCTCCTCGAGCGGCAGGTACGACCACAGGACTTCAACCAATACGGCACGCGACGGGGCAACCACGATGTCATGATGCGCGGCACGTTTGGCAACATCCGCATCAAGAATCACGCCGCGAAAGAAGCTGATGGAACCGTCAAGGAAGGCGGATATGCCATTCACCATCCTTCAGGTGACCGCATGTATATCTTTGATGCCGCCATGCGATACCACCAGGAAGGGGTGCCGCTCGTGGTGATGGCAGGCGTTGAGTATGGCAACGGTTCGTCCCGCGACTGGGCCGCCAAAGGCACCAATCTTCTTGGTGTCCGGGCGGTGATTGCCCAATCCTTCGAGCGCATTCACCGCTCCAACCTGGTCGGCATGGGCGTCATTCCGTTTACCTTCGAAGACGGCTCGTCCTGGGAAAGCCTTGGCATTAAAGGCGATGAACAGGTGTCGATCCGCGGTATTTCCGACGTCGAACCGCGCAAGAAGATGGTTGCCGAAATCACGTATGCCGATGGAACGACCAAAGAGGTGCCGATTCTGTGCCGGATCGATACGCTCGACGAACTGGACTATGTGCGTAACGGCGGCATCCTGCATTACGTGCTGCGAAATCTAGCCAAAGCCGCCTAGGCGCTCATCCAACGCAGACCTCAGGTCGGAGCTCGCGCTTCGGCCTGATCGTCCGGGAGCCCAGGCGTCACCCATTCGTGACTGGTAATTGAAGGCATGAATCGGGATATTGTGCCCAGATCATTACAACAATTCGGAGCCCATTGCCAATGCAGCGCACGTCAATCGCGTGGCTCGCAGCCTGTTCATTCGGCCTCATTCTGTTGTCGACTACCGCACAGGCACAGACCGGAACGACCGTCCTTGAGCTCTATACCAGCCAAGGTTGTTCATCGTGCCCGCCGGCAGACAAACTGCTGCATTCCTACGCCAAGCGCCGTGACGTTGTCGCCCTGTCGTTCAATGTCGACTATTGGGATTACCTCGGCTGGAAGGACACGCTCGGCAATTCTGTCTTTAGCAAGCGACAGCGCACCTATGCCATGAAGCGCGGCGACGGTGAGGTCTACACACCACAGGTCGTCGTCAACGGCGTCACACATGCTGTTGGCAGCATGCGCGGTCGCATCGATCGCGCCATCGCTCGATCGAAGAGGGCCATTGGCAATCGTCGCGTGCCATTGGATGTGCGCATGAAGGGCGGCCAACTGATCGTTGACGTTGGCGACGACGAGTCCTGGCAACGAACGAAATCGGCAACCATTTGGCTGGCGACGGTACGACGAAAAGTGTCGGTTGCGGTACGACGTGGAGAAAATCGCGGCAACACCCTGACCTACCACAACGTTGTCCGTAAGCTGACACCAATCGGGATGTGGTCCGGTGACCGGACCGTTATCCGGCTCAAAGACGAGGACGTTCTCCAGGGCAATGCAGATACCTGCGCTATCCTTGTCCAGATGGGCAAAGGCGGTCCCATCCTGGCCGCACGTTGGATGCCCAATGCGCGTTAATTAGCCCTCAATTGAGATCTGACCAAACGAAAAGCAGAGCGCTACACAGCGCCGCTACCTGTCCGGGATTGCTGTTGAACAATCCAACTAGAGTTGGATTATCCCTACTAGAATCAATTGGAAACGCATTTTTCCTGCGGAGATCGAGCCATTGCTGGTTCAGCCGTCGCTGATATCGATTAGCATAGTCAGTCTGCATATCAAATGGAGTTGAAAATGCTTAAACAAGCACTCGGTCTGCTGCCGACCATCGGCGTCGCGGTCCTGCTGGCAACGGCACCGATCTCAGCCGGTGAAACACCTTCGCCCGCCGATGCCAAAGTCTACTTCGTCAATCTCAAGGACGGCGCGACAGTCAGCAGCCCGCTCAAGATCGTCTTCGGACTGTCCGGAATGGGGGTCGCACCGGCAGGCACTGAAAAGGCCGGTACGGGTCATCACCACCTGTTCATCGACCGTCCATCACTCGGCGAAGGCCCTGAGGGCAAAGACGAGCTCGACGCGAATATTCCGTCGGACGACAAACATAAGCATTTCGGCAAAGGACAGACGGAAACCGAGATCACACTATCACCGGGCAAGCATACCCTTCAGCTCGTTCTCGGGGATCAGAACCACATCCCCCACAACCCACCCGTTGTCTCAGACA
>JBPCWB010000355.1:0-4196 GCA_051009955.1 Hyphomicrobiaceae bacterium
CCCAGCTTTCGCAGCCGATCCGGTTGGAAGATCTGGAGTAGCTCTGCGGCCTTCACACGTTGCTCGCGCCGTTTGCGAAGTAGAATTGAGTCCGTCCCAAGTGATCGAACCCTAACAGGACAACAGCGACTGTGAGCGCGCCTGCGCGCGCTCGGCGCCCTTGAGATCTCCGGTACCGCGCAAAGCGCGCGCCACATAGCTCCAATTGCACGCACTCGTCGGCTTCAAGGCACAGCGTTCGTTGGCCAGGGCCAGCGCAAGATCACATCGTTTGGCGCGCACCGCCGCCTCCAGCAGCGTCCACCCAATGATGTCGCGTTGCGCGAAACTGCCACCCAGTCGGTGGGTACGATACCTCACAGGTAGCAATCGATCGACACAGTCACCGTAGCGCTCCTCGTGAAAATCCTGCATCGCGAGACAGAATGGGATCCCAATCTCGCGGCTCATGGCAACGTTGGCATCGGACGCGCTCTCGACATAGCGCTCGTTGGCTGACAGCAATGCCTGCTGTGCTTCGGCCCGATCGTCTGACACGAACGTCATCATGGCATGCACATCATTGAAGGCATAAAGCGTGTCTTGTGCCGCCGGCTCCCATCGATCCGCCAAATCCTTCCACCGATCACCCGTATCGATCTCCAGGAGCTTCAGCCGCCAGAGCAACGCCGAAGCATCAAGTTCCTCGTACTTGTCGCCTTCGTGTGACGCATCACGCAGATGGTGATCATAGATTTCCAACACGCGATCGGCCTCGCCAACATCCAGATGAAACAGCGCGGTGTGCCACCAGAGATGGTTGGCGAAATTGGACGTCCCCCATGAACCAACATAGTCCGCCATAAACCGGATGCCGCCTTGCTGGCGGCCGCTCATTTCCATGACGTGACTGACGGCATGGACGGCGTAGGGATTGTCGGCGCGCAACGCAAGGGAACGCCGACCCATCTCCTCGGCCTTGAAGAAATCACGGTTCTCCTCCAAGCCGAAGGCGTAGAAGCCGAGCACGAACTCGTATCCGGGAATGCTTTCATCCCAAAGATTGAACACGCGGGCGACGGAGTCGCGCTGACCCATAACGTCGCCGAGCAGAACATCCGTCAGATGGATCAACTGCAGCGCCAGCAGGTCGTGAGGATAGTGCGTGAGAACATCCTCCCAAACCTGCACTGCGCCAAAGAAATCACCAGCAATCCAACGGCGGACGGCTTCAAGATGCCCCTTCTCGCGTGCGTTCGCGGCGCCAGTCAAAGCTGCGGCGCTCTCATACGCAGCGACCATGTCGCCGTAAATCCGCGTCTCCATCGCCTGCGTAAGCCACGCCGCCTTGAAAAGATGCCCCATCATAAAGTTGGGGTGTTCTTCCAGAACCTTATCGATTTCGTCGATCGCGCTGCCGCGAAAGGCCAGCGCGCACTCCATCGCCCGTTCAAGACCGGCTACAGCATCAGAATCCGAGTAGGAGACCGGCAAACCCCGGCAATCAGAGCATGATGTAATCCTCGTCATGATAACTCGTCCTCATGCAACTGAAGCGTCTGGCCATCTCACACGCGATTCGTCGTCACGGTAAAATAATTTTCGCGTGAAACTGAGTGTTTGCACGCAGATATCATGACGGTTTTATTGAGCGAAATTGGGCATGATCACACGGCCTTGTCGGGAGCAAACGACTCCCGTCAACAGTTGCCGAAATGACCAGTGTGCGGCTATTGTCCGGCCATCACCGATAGTAGGAGTGTCCTCCGATGTCTGATTTGCCGAACAGCGTCGACATTCATGAAGAAGGCCCGCGTGAGGGCTTCCAGATTGAACCTGGGCCGATCGCGACAGCAGACAAAATTCGGCTGATCGAGGCCCTGTCAGAAACTGGACTGAAGCACATCCAGGTCTGCTCCTTCGTCAACCCAAAGCTCGTCCCGGGCTGGGCCGACGCCGAAGATGTCGTCGCCGGGTTCGAGGCCAAACCAGGCGTTGCCTACTCCGCGCTTTGGTTCAATGAGCGCGGCCTCGAGCGCGCACTCGCATTTGGCGACAAGTTGACCAATGTCGGCTCAATCTCGCTCTCGGCATCGGATGCATTCAGCCAGAAGAACCTCAACAGATCGCATGCTGACAATATGACAGCGATGCGAAAGCAGACGGCCTTGCATCTTGATCGGTCCATCCCCGTCACCCGCATTGGCGTCATGGCGGCCTTCGGCTGCAACTACCAAGGCGATATTGACCCGCAGGACGTCATCCGAACGATTGAGGACGGTCTCGCTGTTGCTGACGAATACGACGCCGAAATTTCGCTCCTGTCTCTCGCCGACACAATGGGGTGGGCAACGCCGGCCCGAATCGAACGTGTCATCGGCGATGTTCGCGCGCGTTGGCCCGAGAAGACGATCTCCCTTCACCTTCACAACACGCGCGGGTTGGCAGTGGCCAATGCCAATGCCGGACTGCGGCTCGGCGTGCGCCGCTACGATGCCACCGTCGGTGGCCTGGGCGGCTGCCCCTTCGCAGGGCAGAAAGGAGCCGCCGGGAACATCTGCACCGAGGAGTTGGTCCTCCTGTGTGAGGAAATGGGTATCGCGACGGGCGTCGATCTTGACCGGCTGATTGAAGTCGGGCGCATGGCGGAACATATCGTTGGCCATGTTCTGCCGAGCGAGCTTATTCATGCTGGCAGCCTGAATGCTTTCCGCCGAAAGGCTGCATGATGACATCGACTCCTCTCGCTGGCATCAAAGTGCTGGAGTTCTCGCACGCGGTGATGGGGCCGACCGCCGGCTTGATCATGGCCGAACTTGGTGCAGACGTGATCAAAGTCGAGCCCGCTCCGGACGGCGACCCCACACGGCGCCTAGGCGGATTCGCTGCTGGCTTTTTTGCAGCTCTCAATCGCAACAAAAAGAGCATCGCCGTTGATCTCAAACAGCCCGAAGGCAAGGCGGCCCTGCATAAGATCATCAAAAGCGCCGACGTATTGATTGAGAACTATGCGCCCAGCACGATGGACCGCCTGGGCTGTGGCTACGATGTGCTGTCGGAGATCAATCCAAAACTGATCTATCTCGCTCTCAAGGGTTATCTCCGGGGGCCTTATGAGCATCGCCCGGCATTGGACGAAGTCGTGCAGTTTCAGAGCGGCCTCGCATATATGACTGGCCCGCCGGGTCAACCGCTGCGCGCCGGTGCCTCCATCATTGATATCCTCGGCGCCTCGTTCGGAGTCAACGCCGCCCAGGCAGCACTCCATGAACGCGCCGCGACCGGCAAAGGTCAGCGCGTCGGCAGCGGACTCTTCGAGAGCGCGGCGTTCCTGATGTCAATCCCGATGGCCGGCATTGCCGCGACGGGTCACGAGCCGCCACCGATGCCGGCGCGGCAAGGCGCCTGGGCCATCTACGACGTGTTCCAGACGGCAGACGATGGCGCGCTATTCGTTGGTGTCACCAGCGATCAGCAATGGCTGCGCTTCACCGAGGAGTTCGAACTCGCGGATCTGGCTGCCGACACGCGGCTCGAGACCAATTTCATGCGCCTGGGCGAACGCGCCTGGCTCTTGCCGGCACTGCAAGACGTCCTGTCGAACTACGATCAATCCGAAGTCGAACAGCGTTGCGAACAGGCCAATGTGTCGTGGGCGCCTGTCGGCAAACCGATTGACTTGTTCACCGATCCGCAATTGCTTGAGACCGGCGGACTGCTCGACGTCTTCGTCTCGCGCTTCGGTGAGGACGACGGCAAGCACGCCGGGCTGCCGGCCCTACCATTCGAGTTTGGTAGCGCGCGGGCCCGCCCGGTATTGCGGTGCCAGCCGCCACGCATCGGTGAGCACAGTCATGAGATTCTCGGTGATGCGGGCTTAGTCGAGGCGGAAATTGCGGCGCTTGCCGAGCGCAAAGTTATCGTCACCGGTTAGTTCCACCAGACGACGTCAACCGCTCATCAGCCGTCGAGGCGTACTGGCAGCGATGTCGGCCCGCGCAACGTCAAGCCATCACTCCAAGCGGGTTCGCCGGCCGGCTGCATTCTCGGGAACCGTCGGTGAAGCACCGGCAGCGCGATGTTCGATTCCATGCGTGCCAGCGGGGCGCCAAGGCAGAAATGCGCACCGTAACCAAACGTAACATGGCGGTTCGGATCGCGGGTGATATCGAGCTGTTCGGGATCGGCGAATACCGCCGGATCGTGATTGGCCGATG
>JBPCWB010000356.1:0-2656 GCA_051009955.1 Hyphomicrobiaceae bacterium
TTAGGACTCGGCAACAGTTCTCGACGGCGCGGCGCACTGCCGTCTTGCGCCATCCGGCCACCGATGCGGAATTGTGCGGGGAGGCAATGACGTTGGGTAGCGACATGAAGTCGTGGTCCATTCGGAATTCCCCGTGGCGGACTGGTTCAACCCACCACGCGTCAATGCAGGCCGTGAAGCCTGGTCGGTCCCGCAAGTGCGCGTAGAGGTCGTTTTCGTTGACGATTTCACCGCGAGCGAGGTTGATCAGAACCGCATCCCTCTTCATGCGATTCAGTTCGGTTCGGCCGATCAGCTTATGTGTCGCCGGCGTCAACGGCACACTCACAACCAGGATGTCCGCCAGGTCCAGGAGCTCGTGGAGACGATCGGTGCTGGCGATCCAGTCGACGGGCTCGTCGGTCTCGCCACTGCGATTGACGGCGTAAATGCTGCAGCCAAGGCTCCGCATCAGCCGCGCCGTGGCTTTGCCGATGCCGCCGAAACCAAGGACGCCGCAGTTGGATCCTGCGAGCATCCGGTTCGGCTGGAACTGATTGAACGCACCGGCCGCAAGATTGTGATGTTCGATCAGCAGACGTTTGTACGCGGCGAGGGCCATCATGACGGCGTGCTCCGCCATCGGCTCCGCATAGCCGCCGCCATTGCCGGCAATCACGACAGACGCCGGGAACCGGGCTAACGTGATGAAATCTATGCCGGCGGAAACGAATTGAATGAGGCGCGCCTTCTCAAGGCTTTTGGCTTCACCCGGTCGCAGCTCTTTGTCCGTGTTCAAGGATAACAGGATTTCGGCGCGGTTGAGTTCTTCGGCGCGTGCGTCTTCTGTTAAATCCGACAAGTAGACCACATTGGCCGCATTGCCGACGGTGCTTTGAATGACCGTGCGGATGCTTGGGCTGGCATCCATCGTCACGAGCAACAGCGGAGCTTTGGTCACGGTCGCAGTCCTTGTCAGGTGAGAGTGATGACCTCGTTGACGGGTCGTCGGGCGCCGGTCGGGGATTGCCGGTCAGGCCAGGCCGGCCGCTGTGATTGCCGTTTACGGCGCCACAATCGGTTGGGCTTTGAGTTCCGGCTCCTGCGGTGTCCGGCCGGCAAACAACGTTCCCTCCTCAAACCAGCTTTTCGGCGCGGGCGCACCCCAGAGCGTCTGGCGCTGGGAATCCTTGAGATCCCACTTGATCGGTTCGAGATCGGGGTCAACCGTCTGGTAGTCGGAACAGTAGATTTCGATGCGATGCCCGTCGGGATCGCGAACATACAGGAAGAACGCATTGGAGATGCCGTGCCGCCCCGGTCCGCGTTCGATGTTGCCGACATAGCCCATTGTCGCCATAAGATCCAGCAGATCGATGATGTTCATTGGCGTCGGAACCCAGAACGCGACGTGATGCAGGCGTGGCCCCAGGCCGTTCGTGAAGGCCATATCGTGGACACCGCCCTTGCGGTGAATCCAGGCCGCCCAGAGCCGACCCGACTGTTCATCCTCCGTGTATTCGGTCACGCGAAATCCGATGTCGTTGTAAAACGCGACGGCTGCATCAACGCCACTCGAAAAACAGTTGAAGTGATCGATCCTGAGCGGTTTGACACCCCGGTAGAGTTCATATTTCTGGTGAATCGGCGCGAGGCGCTCCATTTTGAAATAGAATTCGAGCGGGATGCCCTGGCTATCCTCGGTGCGTAGCGTGCGGCCCATATGAGCGCGCTCGACCCACTGTGTTTTCAAGCCGTATTCGAAAAAATGCCGCTCGGCTTTGTCCAGATCGTCCTCACTGAAAACCTTGAACCCCAGCACATTGGCGAGCGGCTCAGCACCCTTGACCAGAACGATACAATGATGGCCGCGCTCCTCCATTGCGCGCATGTAAATCCGCTCACTATCTTCGTCGGTGACTTGCAGGCCGAGTGTGTCGGCGTAGAACTTCCGCGATGCGGCAAGATCGCGAACGACGAGTTCGACGTGACTGAGCCGCACGACGTTGAAAGGTGGATACAGATTGGGCTGTGGGACAGGCATTGATGTCTCTTATTCGCTTGCCGGGGACATGCTGGCCCGTGTCGGGGTCCAGCGATCCTACTGTAGACTAGCACAGTCGGAAGCCGGTCGAAATTGTCGTTCACCTGGATTGTCGGGAATTTCGCTGCCGACGACGCCAGACCGAATTGCGGTCGCTCACGCTTCAAAAGCCAGGAGGTTGTCGTAAGGTGATCAACGCCATTTACGCGGGAGTGGAACACGCGTAAGGGGAGTCGACAGTGGGCCGGGCAAGCAATGAACCGCGGTTTCGCGCAGGCAGTTCGACAGGCCGTGAGGCCGCTCCGGTCCGCGCACCTGTCGTCTGGATTGACAAGTCATGGGGAGTCTCATCATGCCGCGACTGACCACCGGCGAGGCCATCGCCAAGTCTTTGATCCGGCATGACGTCGACACGATATTCGGAATTCCCGGCGCCCACATGTATGACTTCAATGATGCCGTGGCGCGAGAGAAAGATAACCTCACGTTCATGACAACGCGCCATGAGCAAGGTGCGGGATACATGGCTTTCGGCTACGCAAAGTCGTCGGGACGGACCGGTGTCTATACGGTCGTCCCCGGGCCCGGCATGCTGAATTCCTCCGCTGCCCTGTGCACAGCCTACGGCGCCAA
>JBPCWB010000357.1:0-11497 GCA_051009955.1 Hyphomicrobiaceae bacterium
GCCTGGCCCCACGCGTCATGATCTGCGCCGAGATAGGTCACCAGCCAATCCTCGCGCCGGGCTTTCTCGATCATTGCTTTGACCGATTCCTTGGTATGCTCGCGCGATGAATTCTCGTGACCATCGGTCATGACGACAAGCGCCTTCCGGTGATCGGTGAGGCGGGCTCGCATATCGTTGATCCCCTGTCCCACGGCGTCGAGCAGCGGCGTGGCACCACGTGGGTACACCTCTTTGTCGGTGACCGCTGTGAAGCCCTTCGCTGGCGCTGCATGTCGGATCGTTTCGATGCTTTCCGTATCAAACACTGATAATGTGATTTTGGCGTTGATGCTGCCGTCGCCGGCCAGTTGCCTTACATACTCATTGAGACCGCCCAACGTGTCATCCCAGGCATTTGCCATGGAGCCCGATCGGTCGAGAACGATTTGAACATCGAGACTGTTTGTCATTTTTTGTTGCCTTTCCTGGCCGGTTTCTTCGCCTGCCATCGTGCCTGAGCTGCTGCTCTGGCGATTTCGCTGCGTCGTTTCGATGACAAGGCCTGCGCGCGTGCCTCGCCGCCGAGTTTCTGGGCACTCTGAGGTTCCATGTTGGCCTGAAGGCTTCCGCTGGCCTGCAGATAGGCCGCCTGGATGTCTTCTTCTGGCAGGTCGTATCCGTGCCGGCGCATGACCTTGCGTGCTGCTTCGGCGGCCTTCTGCAGGGCGGCTTCGGCATTGTCAGGCTTCTTTGTCATCGAAATCACGTTGCTTGCTAGGCAGATGCAAGCATATAATCATTGCTTGCTATGCTTGCAAGATGGCAATGTTGAGGCATTGCTTTGTTGGTTTTGGCGCTGGTGTGCCATCAACGGCCATTCGCGAGATCCATGGGACGCCGCTGGCCGTCACAGACCTTCCTGACTTGAGAGAATAATCCGGACGACGGCTCGTTCGCTCTTTAATCATCGTCTCCACGCGCCAAGACACCGCTGAGGCCCATCGCACGCATCCATGTCGTTGCAGTTCAGGAGTATTTGGGGGCGGTCGGAACGCCGTAAGGGACGTGAGACGAGTGATGCACAACCAGTTTGCCCTCGGCCCACGGTCTTTCTAACAGGGACCAAGCTCATTCCTTAGTAAGTTGTCACTTGACAACTTAACATTGACGACCTCCAATTGTTCCGTTCATCGGCCTCTAACTGATCCGTACGGAAAGGAGCGTCATCATGCTGAAATTGGTAACGACGGCTGCGGCGGGAGTCCTGTTTGCCGGCTCTGTCTTTGCAGGAGCTGAGAAAGTGTCTTTCCCTGAAGGCTACCAGACGCACTTCGTAAGATACGCGACGGTGGACAACGCAAAACGTAAGAAGGCGCGCTTCTTCTACGTCAACCCGGAAAGCCTCGCCAAGGCTGAACCGGGTCAGCCGGTGCCGTCCGGTACCGTTCTGGTCATGGAGGATCGTGGCGTAAAGCTTGGTGCTGACGGCACGCCACTCATCGACAGTCGCGGCCGCTTTATTCCGACATCAGAAATTCTCAATGTTTTTGTTCAGGAGAAACAGCCGGGTTGGGGAGCCGAATACGATTCGAAGAAACGCAACGGCGAATGGGAGTACGCCTGGTTTGATCCGGCAGGCAAGCTGCGCCGGGGCGCCAAAGTGAATTATGATGGTTGTTTCGCCTGCCACAAGGAGCGTGCTGAAGCCAACGACTACAATTTCACGTTCTCGCCGTTCATCAAGCGCATCAAGCAATGAGGGACGAACCGTCGGAGGTGCTATTCGGCCCTGTCTGCTTTGGCCACTGAGACGGCTTTGCCAAGCAATCCGCGGGGCGGGATCTTGTGAAGCTTCTTCAAGGTGGTCAGCGCACCGGGGACAAAGCCAGTGACATACAGGCTAATGTGGTCATCGAGAGCATCGGGCAGGGGAGAACCATAAATATGCTTGCGCATACCGAGGTGAACGATTGCGCCATGCAGCATCAAGGCAAGCTCGCGTTCGGCCGCGATGACGGGCTTTCTCGCCGGCGGCGGAAGCCTGGCTTCCTGTCTCAGCGCCGAAATGACAGGCAGCAGTATTCGCTGGTTCAGCGGGCGCGTGTATTGGGCTGCCAGATCCTGGTCGTCCAACTCGGCTCTCAGGAAGAGCCCCAGACGCTGCTTGGAAAACCGATTGGCGAAAGTCTGGTAGAATGCCGTTAGTCTCGCCTCGATCGACTCAGAGCTGTCCAGTAACCTCTTCATACTGTCATCACTCCAGTCCCCGACGAAGACATCGGCGAACACGCGGTTGATGAGTGCCTGCTTGCTCGGGAAGTAGCGATATATGAGCGCCTGTGTAACACCAAGTCGGCTTGCGAGCTGACGGGTCGGTGCGCGAAAACCTTCCTCTGCAAAGAATTCCGCCGCCGCAGCGACGAGCTGCTGCTCACCTGTACCGCGCGCAGCCCGGCGTCGCGGACCGCGCTTGACTTCAGTACCTTGCTTGCCGACGCGAGCTTTGCGGGTCTTCCTCGGTGTCAAAATGGCCCTCGCCAATGCCCTACTTTGAGAGATGAACAAATGCTCGCGCGCAACGGCACGATAGCCGAATTGCCGGCGAGCCTGTTCCTCACCATGTGCCATTTTTTCGGCAAGATGAAAACGCCCCGCCTGTGGCAACCGTCAATTCAAGGGAGAAGCTTTTGATCAATGGTAGGGCTATCTCATTGGCGAAGTCGTATTTGCCACAGTGCAATCGATGTCATTCGTGCACTGAATTCGCCACTCAATGGCTCCACCCGGCACGCTTGATCCATCCGTTCGACGCGGACACGCAGCCTCGTCGGGATTATTTTGGGAATGGACATCTCGAGATGTGCCGTGCCGCGGAGAACTCACTCCCAGTGCGATGCAAATGACCGCATTGGTTTGCAATGAGAAATGCTGATACGGACAGGACCGTGACCGCTGTGCATGCAAGAGCTGAATAACAGATCCATATGTAGCAACCAGCCCAAGTGGCAGCGGACGCAAATTCGCACGTCTGATATGGTTGGCAAATGCAAGAACAATCTCCGCATCGAAAGACCGCGCTTGCCGTGGGCTGCACGGCGCATGTCGTGCAGGATGGCATGACGGCGACGATCTATGTGTTGTTGCCGATCTTGGCGCAGACCTTTGGTCTAAGCTACGCGCAGGTCGGATTGTTCAAAGGCGTGAAGAGCCTCGCCCAGGCCGTCCCCGAGATGTGCTCCGGAGTTGTTACCGAATGGATTGGGGAGTACCGAGTTCTCGTTATTGGATTGCTGCTGTCGGGGATCGGCTATGTTGGTCTGGCCGTCGCGCCGGGCTCTCTCCTGGTGTTGGCAAGTTTGTTCGTCATCGGTGTCGGCACCGCGTTTCAGCATGCACCATCTTCCGCCTTGATCGTATCGGCTTACCCGATCAATAGCCGTCGCGGCCCTCTTGGATTGTACAATTCGTCTGGTGATGTCGGGAAGCTGCTGTTTACCGGCTGCTTCAGTCTCGTCATCGGCGCCGGTTTCGCCTGGCAAAATATCAGTCTCATTTACGGGCTGGCAGCTCTCGTGACCGCAGTCTCAATTGCGATCGGTGCGCGTGTCGTTGAAAGGACCCGGCATGACAAGCAGGTAAGCAACGAAAAGAGCAGCCGCAATGATGCGCATCTGGGTTGGGGTGTACTCAATTGGCGTTTCTTTTGGACCCTGGTTGTCGTCGTTTTCCTCGATACGATGGTTCAGGCGGGCGTTCTCGTCTTTGTGGCATTTCTCATGCTGTCAAAAGGCTTGCCTCTCGCGATTGCAACAGCTGCAACCGTCATATTGTTGATGGGAGGTGTATTTGGAAAGGCTGGATGTGGCTTTCTCGCGGACCGTCTCGGTGTGCGACCGGCGTTTGCCCTGATTCAGATTCTGACGGCGGTTGGATTGCTATGCGTCGTGGTGGCGCCTGACTGGCTGGCGTTACTCTTGCTGTTTCCGCTTGGTGCAGTTGTCCAAGGTTCGACCTCGATCACGTATGGCTTTGCAGCCGATCTGTTTCATCCGCGTCGCATGGCGCGTGGCTATGCCCTGCTTTATTCTTCCGCCAGTTTCTCGTCGGTCGCAGGGCCATTCGTCTGTGGCCTAATTGCCGATGCGTTTGGTATCCAGAGCGCTATGTTTGCAATGGCAATTGTCTCTGTGCTTGCGATACCGCCAATTGCCCTGTTGCCGGCACTGCTCCAGCAAGAGGCCAAGACCGCCTGACGGCAACCTGCGAATAGGGCGTGTTCGGGGCAACGTACGCGATCAGGTGGCAATGAGATTGGCCGCTCATACTTGCGGGAAAGACTACAACAGTAGCGCGTAGGCACCTTCGAACTGCAGGAGTTTTATTTTCGTTTCGACGCCGCCACTTCCAGAGAAGCCGCCCAGTCCGTTGCCACCGACGACCCGGTGACACGGAATAATGATAGGTATGGGGTTGGAGCCGCAGGCCTGACCGACAGGCTGGGCCGGAACGCCAAGGTCTTTAGCAATATCACCGTAGCTGCGTGTGCGGCCCTTTGGGATCGCGAGCATCGCATCATAGACCTGGCGCTGAAACTCGGTTCCCGCCGGGGCCAAAGGCAAGTCGAACGTGTCCAATTTCCCAGCAAGATAGGCCTTCAACTGTTGGGCTGCTTCGATGAGCACGTGCGAACGTTCGCCTTGCTCGCTTGCGTGCCACAGCAGATGTGTAATCCGGCCATCTTCTTCAACAAGACCGAGCCTGCCAAATTCAGAGGCGACGGTACAAATATTTTGCAGCGATTTGCTCATGACATCACAGTAGATCGTCCGGTCGTGGTCGACGTGCAGTGCTATGCGGGCGTTGATGGTACACGATTCCGATTTCGGCCGCGATTCCAGAAAAGGTTGACCGAAGACTTTCGGTGGTGAAACCGTTGGGAAAGCCGCCTAGGCTGTTTCTTGAAGATGCTGCTGCTCTAAGCTTGGCGGCTAGGTTCAAACGCTCTCGGTCGACAATCAGGAGAAACGTAATGAGGCTGACCCTGCTTGGCACCGGTACACCGGCACCCTCTTTGAAACGTATGGGATCGGGCTATTTACTCGAAATCGAAGATGATCTGATCGTCTTCGATCATGGCCCGGGCGCGCATCAAAGGTTTTTGGAGACGGGGCACAAGGCAACCAGCGTCACCCATTGCTTTCTCAGTCATCTCCATTACGACCACTTCATGGACTTTCCACGTTTGCTCATGACGCGCTGGGACCAGGGTGCGGGCAAAGTACCGGAGTTGGACGTGTTCGGGCCGGAGCCGCTGCCGCGCATCATGGAACAGGTGATTGGCCGGGACGGTATCTATGCCGCGGACATCGAGGCTCGAACGCGGCATGAAATGAGCCTGGATATCTATAGGGCGAGAGGCGGTGAACTTCCCCGCCAGCCTCCGGCGCCTCGTGTTCAGAAGGTTCAAACCGGTGACGTGATTGAGCGAACGAACTGGCGCGTTACGGTCGGTTCGGGCTGGCATGCGGAGCCATATTTGAGTTGTCTGGCCTATCGGATTGAGTCCAGCGCAGGCTCAATCTGCTACAGTGGCGATAGCGGCGGCGTTTGTCCTGATATCATCGCGCTTGCGCGCGGATGCGATATTCTCGTCCACATGAACCACTTCTTCTCGGGCACCGAGCCATCAGAGGCCTATCGGCGCTCGTGCGGTAACCATATTGATACCGCTCAGGTCGCCAAGGAGGCCGGCGTCGGGACGGTCGTGCTGACACACATTACGGAGCAGATTGATCAGGTTCGGGTGCGAGAGCGCATCATTCGCGAAATGGCAGGTATTTTCAGCGGCCACATCATATGGGGCGAGGATCTTATGGAGATTCCGATCGAACCTCCTCCAATGCTGCGGATTGATTAACGGCGTGAACCACAGGTTGGTAATTGTTGGTTCGTGGTCACTCTGCCGTGACTGGCCGGCACGGGTGAACCGGCCATTCAAGCGCATTGGGACAGACGGAAGACCGGACATCTTTAACCGCCTGGTTCATTGCACGTCTTGATCAGCAAGGGAAGCTTCCGTCGGGCTTGCCGATGAAGACCGGTCGATTGAGGCAGGACAATTGTGCCCGCAGGTCATATTAGCCTTGCGCGATCGTGCACTTAGGGCCAAAAATAGATGGAAGTTGACGTCAACAGATCAACGTCTGTGGCTGCCCAGCAGTCAACTACCTTGACCAGCAAAGAATGAAGTGGAGGAAATATGTTCGTCAATCGGAAACCCATTTCGCGGCTCGCAAAGCGCCTGGGCGTGTTTGCGGGGACCGCGGCACTTGCCGGCGCGGTGGCTAGCGCCGGTGCCATGGCTCAGGTCACCATCCGGATCGCATCCGATACCGTCGGTCCACCTCACCCGGCCGGTATTGCCATGGAGATCTTCAAGGAGAAGGTCGAAAAAGCCATTCCGGGCAGCAAGGTGCGCATTTACGTATCATCTTCGCTCTACAAGATTCCGGAAGCCGTCGAAGCTATGACCGAGGGCAACCTCGAAATGGCTTGGGGCCAGTTCGGCAAGACGGCCATTGTTGACCCGTGGTCCAATGTCGTGTTGGGACCAATGCTGCTGACGACACCTGGTGCGATCAACGCCATTGATTCATTTGAAACCTTCAAGATGCTTCAGAAGCGTTTCAATGACATACATGACGTGACAATCTTTGGGTCGGCGCACCTGAGCTTCTATATGGGCGCCGGTTCTGGTTCGCGTCTTCTGAAGCCGGATGATTTCAAAGGCAAGAAGATCCGTTCGATGGGTCCCGCTGAAAACGCCATGCTGCGGGCATTTGGAGCGAACCCAACAACCATGGCTTTCGGTGATGTTCCACCGGCCCTTGAAACCAAGGTCATCGATGGTCTGCTGACAAGCCTTGGCGGTTTCAACAAAGTGAAGGAACAGGCTCCATTCTACACCATTGCCGGCATCAACGGCATCGTTGGCGATTACTATTACATCGCCGGCGCAAACAAGTGGTGGAAGAAGTTGAAGCCTGAACATCAAACGATCATCCAAAAGATACTTGTCGATGAAGTTCTGCCTTGGGCAAAGCGCGCGAACTTCTGCAATGACAAGCGTCTGATCGACAAGTACGGCACCAAGGATCCGTCTAAGCCGGGCATCTACATCATGACGTCAGCCGAGTCGAAGGCGCTTGCTGACCAGCTCGGTGACGCCACCACCAAGTGGATCAAAAAGAACACTCCTAGCGGTGCCGACGAGTGGGTCGATAAGTTTGCTGAGGAAGCCAAGGCGGCTGTCAAAGCAAATCCAATCGGCTCCAACTGGCTCGAAAAGACAGACTGCGCGAAACTTGAGCCAATCTTCGCGAAGTACGTGAAGAAATAACACCTCAGGGTGTCCATGGCCGGCCGGTTTAATCCTGAACCGGCCGGTTCCATTTAGATTGCTGCGCGAGCAAGAACCCACCTCCATGGGCAAGGGGGAACTATGGTTTGGGTCGATTGGACCATCGACAGGCTTTATCGAGGCTTCCGGTTTTTACTAGACTACGTCATCGGTTACAGCGCGGTACTCATCATGTTGCTGGGCACCTGTCTGGCAGTGGCCGAGGTGACACGACGTTACGTTTTTGGCCTCGTGTTTGACTGGGGGCAGGATGCCGTTACCTACGGCATGGTGGGCTCGATATTCCTTTACTTTGCGGTGACACAGGCCCGGCGCTCGCATCTGCGCATGGCGGCGGTGATGGACGCACTGGAAAAGGCCGGCTGGACCCGCTTTGTGATGATCATCCGCACGCTAGTTTCTGCGATTTCGCTTGTCGTCTACAGTGCCATTGCCTACTGGGGCGTACCTACTCTCCAGCGTTCGATGATGCTTGAACGCAAGACGCAGAGCATGGTGCTCCTTATTTGGCCGTTCCAAGCCATCCTTATCATCGCATTCACAATGCTGGCACTTGTCTGCCTATTCCAGCTTTACCAAGACGTCCGTGCACTGATGGGTAAGAAAGTCTTTGAGTGGGCTCCCACCGAAGAAGGGATTGAGATCTAGTCATGGGCGTTCTTGGACCCGCACTACTTGTTGCGCTGGCGCTTGGTGCGCCGATCGCGATGGCACTGATTTCGATCACCGTCGGATTCATTATTTACGATCCGCTGCTCTCGGAAAATGCGATCTTTAGATCGTTTTTCAGCTTCGTAAACAAATACACGCTGATGGCGATCCCATTCTTCATCTTCGCCGGCTTCTTGATGGAACGTACCGGCCTGATCTCCAAGCTCTTTCGATTTGCGGATGCTCTGGTCGGCTGGGTTCCGGGCGGATTTGCCTACGCGACGATTCTCGCGGCCGTTATGTTCGGCGCGATCTCTGGTTCGTCGACAGCGATGGCCGCCGCCATGGGCGTGGTTGCCTATCCCGAGATGATTAAGCGCGGCTATCCGAAATGGATGGCTGCTGGTGTGATCGCGACCGGGGGAGGTATTGCGATCCTAATTCCGCCAAGTATCACGTTGATCCTCTATGGCGTGCTGACGGATGAATCGATCGTCAAGCTGTTTTTCGCCGGCGTAATCCCGGGGCTGATGCTGGCTTTCAGTGACGCGGTTATCGTTCTAACGATGGCTTTGATTATCAAGCTGCCGGCGAATAAGTTTAGCATGTCAGAACTCCGGTCCGCAGGCTTGGATGCTCTGCCGGCGCTGTTGATGCCGGTGTTCGTGCTTGGTGCGCTCTACGGCGGGGTTCTCACGCCGACGGAATCCGGGGCGGGGGCCTGTGCCTACGCCATAATGTACGGGTTCCTGTCGATGCGCGGCCGGTTTTTCAAGGAAATGATGGCAGCAACCGAGCGCGCCGTGAACCTGACCGCGATCCTATTCTTCCTGCTTGGCGGTGTCGGAATCTTCCAGTTCCTTCTGGCCAACCAGGGTTGGCCACAGGATATCGCCTCCTGGGTCACGGGCATGGGGCTATCGCCAATCGGCTTCCTGGCGGTGCTGATGGTGGTTCTGCTGTTCCTATCCATGTTCCTGACAGGGGTCGCTATCCTGGTGCTGGTGGTGCCGATCATCTATCCGGTGTCACTGTCACTCGGTATCGATCCGATCCACCTGGGTGTTCTGTTTGCACTGTGCATCGAGATGGGCGCGGTTATCCCGCCGGTTGGTCTCAACCTGTTCGCTGTCAGCGGAACGACAGGCGTGCCTGTGACGACGGTCATGCGCGGTTCGTTTCCATTCCTGTGCACCGACGGCTGCGTCTTGATGGCCTGTATGTTCTTTCCGATCATTACACTGTGGCTGCCGAGCATGGCGGTGCAGTCGGTATTCAATTAGGGCGGCGGACCTTTGGTCTGCCGCTCTTGCCGCAAACGGTGTCGCAATAACTCACGTTATGATGGCCGTTGCACCGACGACAGCGGCCGAACGGTCTCGACGTCAAATGCGCGAGAGATGGCTTTGGCTGCCGCGAGCAGCGCTGCATCCTGGCGGTAACGTCCGACGATTTGCAATCCGACCGGCAGACCGGATGGTCCCTTGAACGCCGGTACACTCGCGGCCGGCACGTGCAAGGCGGTCCAGGCCGTGTTGAACACGGGATCGCCCGTCGCGCCAAGACCTTCCCACGCCTCGCCTGGCGCCGCGGGTGTGATCAGCACATCATACGACTGCATCAGTTCGGCGAATGCTGCCCTGGCGTTCGCGAGCGTGTCCTGTGCACCGACATAGTCATCGTAGCTGAGGGCAAGGCCGTCGCCACAGCGTCCCTCAACGAGTTTGGGGCTTAGCTGCCGGCCTCGCTCGACGCGTTCGAACGCAATCGCGCGGGCAAATTCAAATCCCGCAACTTGCCGGTGCAGCTCAGTGATATCGCGAAACCATGGGGGCGTTTCGACGTCGGAGACCGCTGCTCCGGCTTTCGCTAGCGTGGTCCCTGCACCTTCAACGTGGTCTTTCGTGTAGCCATCCGCCTTGTCCCACTCGGAGCCGCGAAACAGGCCAATCCGCAAACCGGTCAATTGAGTTTTGGGGAGCGGTCGCACCGGCACCCGAACCAGCGCTTGCCGCACGATTTCCACATCCTCGACCGAGCGTGTGAACCATCCGACAGTGTCAAAACTGGCGACACACTCGAACACGCCTGATCGGCTGACGTCTCCGAAGCTCGGCTTGAATCCGAACACGCCGCAATAGGATGCCGGACGCAAGACTGACCCAGTCGTTTGCGTTCCGAGTGCAAATGGAACCATGCCCGCCGCGACTGCGGCAGCGCTGCCACTCGACGACCCGCCTGGCGTGTGGCCCAACGCATGCGGATTGCGTGTCTTGCCGGGATGGAAATGTGCAAGTTCCGTTGTCACCGCCTTGCCGAGCAGGATAGCACCAACTTCCTTGAGCAAAGCGACGGACGCTGCGTCGCGGGCGCCATAATGGCGGTGATAGATCGGCGTGCCGTAGCCTGTCGGCATATCGACCGTCTCGAAGATGTCCTTTGCGCCGAACGGTATGCCATGCAGTGGATGTTCAACGGGTAGCGTGTCGGCCAGGCGCGCCGTCATCCGCGCCAGATCGGCCCCGAAATACGCCCAGGCCTGAATATCGCCTTCGCGCTCCTCCGTCTGGTCGATGTAGGCCTCAGTCAATGCCGACGGCCTTAAACTGCCGGCCGCAATTTCTGCCGCCGCTTCTGCAACTGTCAACTCTGCCGGATTGCGCACGCCAACGTCCTCCCAGGAATATCTCGCCAATGATACTATAACGTCCGGCTTGCCATTGATCCCATGAGAAATTGACGTCGGGAGCAGCAGGCACCTAAGCTCGCCGGTAATCCGTTCTCGCGGGCATCGATTATTTCACAGGGAGAAACGAGCGTGCAGTACGAGATCATCAAGGTCAAACCTGTCACGGCAACTGTCGGCGCGGAAATCGAAGGTGTCGATCTTTCAAAACCCCTCAGCGAGGACGCGTTTCGTGAAGTGCACGAGGCACTCAAGGAGCGTTGTGTGATCTTCTTTCGCGATCAGAAACTAGACCATGACAGTCATAAGGCATTCGGCCGCCTGTTCGGTGAACTCCATGTTCATCCGGCTATTCCCGGCCCTGAAGGTCATCCGGAGATTCTGCCAATTCATGCCGATCGGAATTCGACGTACATTGCCGGTGAACGTTGGCACTCGGACGTCTCCTGTGACGAGGAACCGCCGCTCGGTTCCATCCTTCATCTACACACGGTTCCGGAATACGGCGGTGACACCTTGTTTTCGAACATGTATGCGGCGTACGAGGCACTTTCCGACCGGATGAAGGATTATCTCGATGGCCTAACGGCCCGCCACGATGGCGAAACGCAATATCGTGGCCGCTATGCCGACAAGGGTGCAAACGACGAGGGCAAGATTTACCCAAGGGCTGATCATCCGGTTGTCCGCACCCACCCTGAAACCGGGCGCAAGTGTCTGTTCGTCAATCCTGTCTTCACGATGAAAATCAATGAGCT
>JBPCWB010000358.1:0-3947 GCA_051009955.1 Hyphomicrobiaceae bacterium
TGTCGTTGATTGGCAGTGACTTGGCGATTATTGGCAGCGGCTTGAAAATTGTTGCACAGCAAACGCTTCAAGTTGACGGCGAGGTCCAGGGAGACGTCCTGGGCGCGCGGATCATTATCGGACATTCTGGTAAGGTGACCGGCTTGGTCAATGCCGAGCAAGTTCAGGTCAATGGCGCCGTCTACGGCACGATCAAGGCCGTGGAAGTGACCCTCGCATCGAACGCTGTTGTCGAAGGCGACATCTTCCATCAAACGATCGTGTTGGAGCAGGGGGCAAGCTTTGAGGGCCGGTCTCGCCGCCCCAAGCAGCGCGAAGAGCTGATGCCGGACTTGCGCGTCGCCGACGCAAATCAGGGTACCGTGGCCGGGGGAGGCCAGGCGCCTGGCGTTGAAGCGCCCATGAACGGTCGCGGTTAAATAGGCGATTGACGAAGCAGTGCGTCGTTATGGTTGATGGTCATTGGCCATCGACCGAACGCTTTTCTGCGACCGATGCAAGATCCGCGTGGACGGTTGGACCAGCTGTCCGTTCCCTCATTCAATAGCCCAAAACACAAAGAGCCGCCAAAAGGCGGCTCTCGTGAGAGAATTCGACCGGTGACTCAACCCAGTGGTTGATCACTGAGTGTTTCGTCAGATCGGACGCGGAGGCTGCTCCAACGTCTCACTGGCGAACGGTAGCCTTACCGGTTTGTTCATCCCACTTGACATTGGATCACCTCCTTTCGGTTGTTGATGCTGCATCGGAGACTCTCATATTCGTGTTGTGTTGCCAAGCGGGAAGTTTGCCACGCAACCGCGAAGGCGAGATCCCACTACTGACCCTCCCCTCAAATCACTGCGGCTGCCCGACCACCCGCAAAAGCCAGCCAACGGCTCGGGCAGGCACCGGTCGACAGGAGACTGCGCGCGACTTAACGTGTCGCCCGAAGACTGGCGACTGACGACGGGTCCGGCGCCTGGAAATAACGGAGAGTGAAAGATGGACTTGGGTATTCGGGGTAAATCAGCGATCGTTTGTGCCGCTTCCAAAGGTCTGGGGAAGGGCTGTGCCATGAAACTCGCGGAGGATGGCGCCAACCTGACGATCTGCGCGCGGACCGATGGGCCACTGCAGGAGACAGCGCAGGAGATCCGCGACAAGACCGGTGTGAGTGTCCAAGCACTCGCGATCGACATCACGAGCGAGAGTGGTCGGTCTGCGGTTCTCGAAGCCTGCCCCAATCCGGACATCCTGATCAACAACGCCGGCGGCCCGCCGCCGGGAGACTTCAGGGACTTCTCGCTCGATGATTGGCGCACGGCCGTGGAAGGTAACATGATCACGCCCATCGCTCTGATTCACGCGACGGTCTACGGCATGATGGAGCGCAGCTATGGGCGCATCATCAATATCACGAGCTTCTCCGTGAAAGCGCCGATCCCTTCACTCGAACTCTCCAATGGCGCACGTGCCGGACTAACCGGCGCCGTCGCCGCCCTCGCGCGCAAGTCTGCTGCGCGCAACGTAACGATCAATGGCCTGCTGCCTGGTCCGTTTGATACCGATCGTCTGCGCGGGACGTCGGTCAAAATGTCGGAAGCCTCGGGTCGGCCGTTCGATGACATCCATCAGGAGCGCATGCAGGAAGTGCCGGCAAAGCGCTTTGGCACGGCAGAGGAATTCGGCGCCATGGCCGCCTTCCTGTGTTCGCAGTACGGCGGCTACATCACGGGACAGAACATTGTCCTGGACGGCGGCAGCTTCCCCGGAACGCTCTGAGGCGGAGCTCGTCTTGGCATAGGTCCGCAGACACGTTGCCGCAAGCCGGTTGCACGTCACAACTGCATGGACCACATCACGCAGTCGGGCGGATGGGCTTGCCTGGCCCATTCGGCCTCGATCCAGCGCCATGGCAAGAACGACTTAATGAAGCCATAACATGGTCTTACCGACCGGACGGGCTTGCTGTCGGTTTCGTTTCGGCCATCCGTGTCGGCAAATACTTGATCTGCGTATTTGGTTTAAGACAATTTTCCTACCTTCTGATATTTAGATGTTTTTTATTGACATTGGTTAACCAACATGGTGACTCCCACGCCGCCAGGACGGGCCAGGCCCGTATGACGTATTCGGCGGTGGTTCGTGGACTGGCTCACACACCGATCACAAGCAACCGACACTGCATCGGCTGACCGCGTCACCCAATTCCGGCGCGACCAGCGGATTGCGTTGACGGTCGTGAGACCAAGTTAGTCAGGTCTTGATCGGTCCCGCTGGCCAAGACGTGGGGGAGTCCTATGAGATCCTTCCTAGTTGCCCTGTTTGCGCTCCTAACCCTCGGTTTCGGCGCGCTGCAGGCCGACGCAAGACATCTACAGAAGAACGACAATGCTCAGGCACGGGCTGCCTCGAAACCAGTCCTAAAAAAGGCCACGAGGAAGCGTGCCAGGAAGCGGACGCGTCGCGTGCGCCGCACGGTCAAAGCGCGGCGCGGACGAAATCTGCGCCGGTCACGTGTTCGACGGGCCTCGAGGGGCACTCTACGCCGGACGAGGCGGGTTGCCAGAACTCGCACTGGACGGCAGGTTCGCAAAACACGACGACGTCGCGTTGCCGGACATCGGACGCGACGCTCGCGGTACATCGCCAGCGCCCGGCGCCGCGGCGACGTGCGCAACTCCCGCCGACGGATAGCGCGCCGCAGCCAGAGACGACGGCTACGCTATCGCCAAAGAGGCCGCGTGCTGCGCGGCATGGCATCGTACTATTGGCAGCCCCAGCGCGTCGCCGCAGGTGGCTGGTTCAATCCGAATGCGCTCACTGCGGCCCACAAGTCATTGCCCTTCGGAACGCGCGTCCGCGTGACCAATATGCGCAATGGCCGTTCGGTGGTGGTCCGGATCAATGACCGCGGGCCATACATTCGTGGCCGCATCATCGATCTATCGCGACGCGCGGCAACTGTCGTTGGGATGCGGCGGGCCGGAGTTGTGCCGGTCAGGGTCACCGTTCTTTGATACTGAACGCGGTCAATCGAATGCGCGGGGCGGCCACTTGGTCGCCCCGTTTGCTTTCGGCCGTCGGCCAATGCAACCTGCATTAATTCGGAGGCGGTTGGATCCGACACAAGGCACGATGATCCAGGGTTAGAGGCGGGCATGCTTGTATCTATCGGCGGTCAGCCGACGCGACTTGCAAAGTCCGGTTGAACCGCGACCCGCGCCAGTATGGTTCCATTTCAATCAAACAGGCTCTACTTTGGCTTTGGTCAGATCCAAGCTCGCGAGTGCTATGCCCGAAGATCGCCTCCCGGAGTCACGCACGCCCGCGCTCCAGCGCATTCGAACCGCCATGATCGAGAAGAAGGTCACGCAAGCGGGGCTTGCGGATCAGGCCGACTGTCACGAGAAAACGATCCAGAACCTGTTGGCCGGCAAAACCGTTCGCGATCAGACACTGTTCGATGTCTGCATGGTTCTCGATTTGGACTTCGACATGCTGAAGGCGCAATGGTCCGGCGCTGGCCCAGTTGGCCAGCCCCATCGCGACGAGCCGGGCCAACGCGGTGCGGGAACCGAAGTCGCGCCGATCTATATGGGCGGCTATACGCGCGAAGCGGTCGACCACCTCATCGGCAGCTATCTGACGCTGCGTCCGGCATTTACGAAGGATGACGTGCTCTTTGCATTCCGAACAGACATCACATGGGACGATAGTTGGCCAAGCCTGTTGTTTCAGGAGCACAATCGTCCCGACGCGCCTTACTCGCATCGCGGCCGCGTCCATGTGCCCCCATCATCGCATTTCATTCATCTCGTTTCGCTGACCAAAGGCGCCATGCGCATGATCCTGCTGCCGCAGATCGATCAAACCCACACAATGCGCGGGCTGATAACGACGCTCAGCCGGCAAGGGACTGCGATTACGCCAGTCAGCGCACCAATCGTTTACCGCCGCCTGAA
>JBPCWB010000359.1:0-3938 GCA_051009955.1 Hyphomicrobiaceae bacterium
GGTCATAGGCTCGGTCACGCTCGGCGAGAAACTGATGGCGCGGCACCGTCGGCCAAGACCAGTCGAAGAAATTCTCCGGGTCGTTATAGATCGCCCTCTCGCGTTGGGCCTTCGAGGCGTCGTCCAGATTCACGGGATCAACGGCCATTGTCGTCTCCATCTGTTGGGTGGCCGTATAGCGACCGGCATAATTAGCGGGTTACCGGTAAGTTTATCGGGAAGCGGCCCAGATCTCCATCCTCACGATGATTGTCGGCGCGTGGCGCGAATATACATTTTCTGACATCGTGGCTGACCTGAGGCAGGCGCATTGTACGACAGCTTTCGGAGGAAGTGCTGACCACAGCAGTCGCCGTCTGCAATCTTCAGTAGTGGTACTTGCGGACATTCTGGCCGTGCGCTGGAGATTGTGGCGCTCATGTCACCCGATGGCTCTACCTTCGGCCCAGCGCCTATAGCGCGATGTCCACAACTCAGACGTCGCCACGAGCTCTGCCGTACCATGATAGAAATAAACAGATGATTGTTTGATGACAGAGCGTGAACGACTGCCACCACGTCCGCATCTGTTCGCCGAAATGCAGAACCTAGGTGACGGAGCCATTGATTCCTTAGCGGCGATAACGCGCGACACGGTCGAGGTAATCGAGCACCTGCTTTCGCTTAGGCTGTGCTACCTTGAGAAACATGTAGGAGCCACGGACAAATTTCTGTGAATCAGTCAGGTATTGGTCCAACGTTGCCAGATCCCAGACCGCGCCTGTCGCGGCAAGAGCCTGCATAGCGTTGGAATATCGAAATCCCTTAATCGAACCGATGGGCCGTCCGATGATGCCCGTCAAGTTGGGTCCTAGTGGAAGCATAACAACGGGTACAACGCGGGCCGAAAAAGCGGACGTCCGCTCGGTGATTAGTCCATGGCAGCGCTGGCACACTTCGACGTAGGCGGTACGACCTGCGTCGTCATCGGCACGCACTAGGGCTGCGCTGCTGAGTATCAGGCCAATGGCGCCAATAATTGCCGAGCAGATCACTTGCTTAACGTGCGATGCCATCGCCAACCGCCTCCTGTGGAGTTGAGGCCGGGCAGTTCCCGGCCCCGTCTGACTGAATCGCTTACGTGCGTGCAACCCAGCCATAGCGTTCGTTATCACGCATGCCATCAAGGCTCGCAAAATCTCGCTTCAGTTGGGAGATGCCATCATTCTCCATCAGATCCAAATCTGCCCGCAGGTTGATATTGAACAGCCGTGCAGAGTTGTGGCCGAAGATGGTGTTTTTGACGAAGCCGTCGGCGGCACCCAGTGGTGCAAAGCCGTGCTTCTTTTGCATGTCTTCCGGGATCTCAAGTCGGCGCAGAGCCTCAATCTGCCATTGCGGGGAACCGTAGAATACCGAGTCTGTTCCCCACACAATGTGGTCGACGCCCATGCCCTTGATGAGCGTGCCGAGAATTGCGGCCGCGAGGCGCGGATGGGTGACCGCGGAGTTCGCGAACGTCGTGCCAAGTTCGGCATAGACATTTGTCACGCCGTGCTCTTGCGGAATGCGGGCAAGATCGCTGGCCCATTTCAGTTCGCCGGTGTCCTCAAATTCCTTCAGTGCGATTTCGGACGACTCCAGGAAGGGTCGCATGCAGCTGTGGTAGATGATGAAGTTCATCTCCGGCCAGTCTTTCGCCGCCTTGGCAATATCCCAGGCGGTATTGTACTGCCATTTGCCCGCCCACGTCGTTTCGTAATCGGCCGGCATGAGGCCTTTATGAATCGCCATGTTCCGCTTTCCGGCTTTTATCGCCTTCTCGTAGAAGGGGTACATCAGCTTTTCATCGTCGAGCCGATAGGGATGTTCGGTCTTTGGCGACAATGGATCGCCTATCGTGTATGCCTTCCAGCCGTCGTGGCGACCTTCCACCAGGCTCTTGTCGATGGCTTCCATCCAGCCTGGTTGACCTGGTGTCATAACGAAGTGGCCCAGCATCCGCCGGGTACCGGCCATCTTATTCACCATGTCGACCGTGTCGGCGAGATGGTCGTTGGGCAGCATCCACCAACTTGGATCATCGAATGGTGCCCCCGACAGCAAGGCGATCTTGGTGTCAGAGTTAACGAATATCTGACGCATGTAATTGTCGAATTTATAGTAGGCGAGTGTCAGATCCTCTTTCTTCAACGCCGGGTTCCAATTCTCAGACGCAAACGTTCCAAGCCCAAGCAGCCCGTCCTGAGCGAACCCGTCATGAACCATGTGGGTCTGATCGTCGAATATGAACTGGCCGGCCAGCAATTTGGCCCGCTCTTCGGCCATGTCGCGATCGGCCGCTTCTGCGACGCTGACGTTAAAAACTGGCCCATACACCTCGTTCATGGCAACGAAACCTGCTGCCAATCCTGCCGCCGTTCCGAGAAAATTGCGACGGCTGAGGCCCTGTTTTTTGCCATGGGCATCGGCAAGTTCCTTTACACGCTCTTCAACCTGCTTCTGCTCGGGCGATTGCGGCTGCGGCGTGAACTCACCATTGGAAATGATTTGGGTCGGTACAGGTGAGTTGAACGAAAGGTCCTCTGCCTGGTCCAACTTATTGATGTCTACCAAATGCGGCATCGCGTTTCCTCCAGGGGTTTTACAACTCCGGCAGTCTTCCAAAAATCTGCCTTGCCGGAGTGCCTTTTGAGCCCAATCACATCAAATGCAATCAGCGCAGCAGTCACGGTGCCATAATGGCAGACGACTGAGATTGTATCCATCTAGATCGCGATATGAGATGGCCATCTCCAGCATGACGATGCGTTTGCGAGATATGGCGAGCAAGTTGACCCGGCTCAATTTGAGCATATGGGTGAGTTGAGCGATTGGCGAGCTTACAACTCTCATGGGCGACGCAGTGCTTGGCCCCTCAGCCAGTCGGTCAAGTTACGAGCCGTTACGTGGCATCGCTGTCTAAGACTGCTGATTGATCATCACGACCGTGTGGTCGGTAGACCGCAGTGCATGTTGAATTCGCACTGACAGGCTGAATACCGGCCCGTCCCAATGACCGCTTGTTGCGGGTGCCGAAGGCGACTGGCGGTACGAAGTTTGCGGAGATTGTTCCGCTCTTGAGGGCACACCGACCGTGTGGCGTCGGTACCCCTTGAGGTCGGCAATCTCTGCTTCGCGTCGATTCAAGATTGGCAAAGTTAGCCGTTGCTAAATGCGCGCTACGGGTCAAAGGGTCTGTCGACGATCCTGACATCGACCCAGGAAACCATGTCCGCTGTACTGCCGCTTGCGAGCATGTTGCAGATTTACCTGTGCTTTCCCATCGAAATTGGGTCTGGACGGCAGGACTTTGATCGAAGCCGACTTGGTGCCCGGTGGGCGTGTACGTTGCGCTGGGAGCACCAGTGAACCGAATGACAGCGCAGCGCCAATGGTGCTAGGTCCACCTTGCAGACATGTCATACATCCGCCACGCATTTCCAGTGCCAGTTTGCGCCGACGATCCGAACATCAATGTCGAACGGCAAGAGCCGAAGACCGAGTTGTGCAATAAGCAGCTGTCGGCGAGTGCCCGCCAATCGCATTTCGTTCTCAAATGCGTGATGGCAGAGACGCAGAGAAAGCCGTCATCGGCAGCACAGTCGAGCCAGACGCTCGATGGTGCATCGGTATTGCAGCAGCACCTTCTGAAGCGGAAAGTGGGCGTTCGTCGGCTTCGGGCCAAATTGAGACATCCGCCAGACATGACGCGGGGAACTCAGAATGTCCGCTTCGACTAACTGCCGACATCACGCGGGGCGGTTCGTGATATTGGTCTTGCGCCACCCGCAGTCTGATGCTTTGACGAATGCCAATGATGAAATGTCAACAGAGGGGACGCAGCAAGACTTTAGCTGAGCGCGCGCCGGACACGTCAACGAGACATCTACTTATCGATGTGAAGCAGAGGTGCCGCC
>JBPCWB010000360.1:0-3144 GCA_051009955.1 Hyphomicrobiaceae bacterium
TTGTAGATGTGCGACGCGCCGCCGGCGCAGACGATCACGGCCTTGCCGCGGAAGACGTAGAAATCACCGGTCCGTACGTTGAAGCCGACCGCGCCTGCGACCCGGTTGGGCTTCGTTTTGTCCATCAGGAGGTGGGTCACCATGATCCGGTTGTAGACTTCGGTGGCGGCCTTGCGGGCGGCTTCGGCGACGATCGGCTTGTAGCTTTCGCCGTGGATCATGATCTGCCACTTGCCCTCGCGCTGGTAGCGCCCGGTCTCCGGGTCCTTCATGATCGGAAGGCCCCACTCCTCGAACTTGTGCACCGTGGAGTCGACATGCCGCGCGATATCGTAGCCGAGATCCTCGCGCACCAGGCCCATGAGATCGTTGCGGGCATAGCGGACATGGTCCTCGGGCTGGTTCTCGTCCCACTGCATGCCCATGTAGCAGTTGATCGCATAGAGCCCTTGCGCGACGGCGCCCGAGCGCTCGATGTTCGCCTTCTCGACGCAGACAATCTTGAGGTCGCGACCCCAATAGCGGGATTCGTAGGTGGCCCCGCAGCCGGCCATGCCGCCGCCGATGACGAGGATGTCGGAATCCACCAGGACGGTTTTCCTGCGCGAGAACAGGCCCATCAGACCACTCCCTGCTTGAGCTGGTCCGGACGCAACGCGGGCAGTCCCCCTTCGATGTTGAGCGCGTCCGGTTCGTGGGCGAGTTCCTGGGACTTGAGATCACCCTCACTCGGCGCGTCGTAGTCGGACGGTGATTTGATCGATCCCCATGGCGTGGTGCGGATCGGGGAAACGAAATCCTTTTCGCGCCCGTCCCGGAACTTGACCTTCCAGGAAATGGTCCCTTTCTCCTCTTCGCGCAGCACCCGAACGCTGTGGCCCAGGGGGGCGAAGTCGGCATAGCCGCGGCAGTCAATCGCGTGCTGCGGGCACGCCTTCACGCATGAATAGCACTCCCAGCAAAAATTCGGCTCGATGTTGTACGCCCGGCGATAGGTCTTATCGATATGCATGATGTCGGAAGGGCAGATATCGACGCAATGTCCGCAGCCGTCGCAACTCGTCATGTAAACAAATGTAGGCATGATGCTGAATCACCTCGTCTATCGAAGATACTCGATCGGCTGATTAGTAGTGTCGGGGCTGTCGCCGGGCACTGCCGAGAACCGCCGGTTCGTTGGAGGGCGGCGGCAGGTTGCGCCTGCTGCCGTTCGCCTCTTCCACCCGTTTCTGGAGCGCGGCTGCCGGCTTGAAGAACATATGTGAGAACTTGGACCACGGAACGGATCCGAAGAGAACGGTCGTGGCGATGAGATACAGACCGAGGAACACGGTCGACTGAAGGACTGCCCAGATCAAGCCCAGGGTCACGCTGGCGAGCAGCGAAAGAATGAACAGATCGGCGCGGATGATGCGGAACGGTGAGTTGCCTTCCGCGGCGACGTCGGCCCGGATGAAGAACCAGAACCAATACCCGCCGACGCACGCCATCAGCGCTCCGATGTACCAGAGCAGAGGCAGGATGGCGGGCGTTGCGGCGCCGGGCGCCGCATACCAGAACACCATGATGACGGTGGTGATGACGTAAGCCAGGAAACCGTACATCGTCAGCAGGTGGGCAATTCTGCGCTGCGGGTTGCAGAATTCAGCTGATGTGAGGACCTCGACCGCGGCGGTCTGCACCGCGAGCGACACCATTTCCCCGCCGCCGATCTGCTGCGCGCCCTTGTCCTTCACCTTGCGCCAGTTTTCGAAGAAGTACCTGGCGCTCTTCTTGTGAAGGATGTCGTAGAGCGTGCCGCCCACGACCAGGAGGATCATGATGGCCACATATGTCTGCATGACGGAAGGAGATATGGACGCCGATAGCTCGGCGAACGGATTGCTGGTGAACATAAGGTCCCCCTCGACCAGTTATCAGGGCCACATCAAGTCAGCCAACGACGGTAAGGTCTCCCCAGGCCCCAGCCACTGACCCTAACAAGCGATAAGCCGAAGCAATCTACGATAAAATCAGAGGCGTGGCACTATCGAATCGATGTTGGTACCATCTTGCTCAAGGTCGTGGCCCCATAAAAGGCGCGCTATTCCGCCTGTTTCATGCGGCCTGGTTGAAAGCAAACTGTGCGAGGGACGGACCCATGCCTGGTCAGGCAGAGTTTGCGTCCGGCGGAACCGGCGAATGGGAATGAGAACGTGGCGAACGGTGAGATCACGATTGAAACGCTGACCGATCGGCTGATCGCATTTCGCGATGCGCGAGACTGGCGGCAATTCCATTCCCTGAAAGATCTGATCGTCTCGCTAAACCTCGAGGCAAGCGAACTTTTGGAGCTGACTCAGTGGAAGGCGGAGAAGGATTTCGACGCCTTGGCAACCGACCAGGAGGTCAAGGCACGGATTTCTGAGGAATGTGCAGACGTCCTGCTCTATCTCCTTCTGATCGGCGAGCGTTGCGGCATCGATCTGCTGGCAGCCGCTTCGGATAAAATCGACCGCAATGAGCTGAAGTACCCTGTCGAGAAAGCTCGCGGCACCGCGCGCAAATACACTGAGCTGTAAGCGGTGCCGGGGCCAGGCGGCGTCAAGATGACGGCTTCGGCACCAGCGATCAAAACCAAAAAAAACCAGCGCGGCGTTTCAAGTGATTTTGGAACGCCGCGCCGGTTTCTTGTGTATGGCTTCCGCCAACGGACAGAATTTCCGCAATCTCCGCTGAGATCAGGCCAGGTCGAAGCGATCAGCGCTCATTACCTTGTCCCATGCAGCCACGAAGTCCTGCACAAACACCTGCTGCGAGTCGTCACATGCATAGACTTCCGCGAGGGCCCGGAGCTGGGAATTCGAACCGAAGATAAGGTCGACACGTGTGCCGGTCCACTTCAGTTCGCCCGTTCCGCGATCGCGGCCTTCGAACACGTCGTCCGTATCCGAAGCCGCCTTCCACTCCGTGCCCATGTCGAGCAGGTTCACGAAGAAGTCGTTGGTCAGCGTCTCTGCCTGCTTGGTCAAGACACCGTGCTGGGACTGTCCGGCGTTTGCGCCGAGGACGCGCAGACCGCCGACGAGAACCGTCATCTCAGGCGCGGTCAGCGTCAGCAATTGCGCCCGATCGACCAGCAGTTCCTCTGCCGAGACGGTATAT
>JBPCWB010000361.1:0-20971 GCA_051009955.1 Hyphomicrobiaceae bacterium
GGCCGCAAGCTGTGCGATCTGCTGCCGTGAATGAGTGCGGGCACTTCGCGGGTTATCGCGCAGCGCCGCAACCGGTTTGTAAGTGATATCGATGTCTGCCATTGCGGGCTCAGAATGAAGGGAGCCAGCAAACAAAAATGGCGCGACTCATCGATGATCCATCGAAGCTGCGCCACAGACGCCACCTCAAGCCCATCGGGCGTCACGCCCTCATTTTGGAACTACTTCACAGGATATCACATCACGCGGGCCTTCGGCTGTTCACAGAACAACCAGCCGGTCCCTCCTGTGCCTCGTTCCAGGCAATGTCAAAGTATTCGATCGGCGCGGGACAAGTCAAGCCTAAGCATACACGTGGAGGCGCCAAGCAAAATATGGCAAGAATCGCCGCCTCAACTCGCCATCAAAGACCACTTGCCTGTAAAGGCACTCGTATTCCCGGACTGAGCCGAAACGATCCCTGTAACGGTTTGAAATTTTCCCTGTTATTTTCTCAGGGAAACTCATGCCTAAGCCACGGTAAAGTCAGGGTAATTTCACGTGGTCGGTCCAATTTTCGCACCAAACCTGCGAATTTTCCCTGCTAACAGGCTATACTTGGTCGGAGAGCGGTTAGCGCAGGACTGCGTCCACCACCAGGAAATTCTAATAAAATCAATAATTTACACCGTTACCGAAAATAGTCGATTTGCTTGCGAGTAACGCACAAGCAACTTTCGCTGATTGAATTTTGGCGGGATGTCGTCGGGCGGGCGCCCAATATGCATGTCGTGCAGTTCAGTTGCCATCCGCATTAATCCGACGGAACGACGAAGGCCAGCAGCATCTCTTGACCTGCCTTCAAACTCTACGTGTATCACAGAGAGAAGTGCTTCCAGCAGTTCGCCGCTCAGCATGAAGCAGTAGGATGTTCCGTTGCTTTCAATTGCATTCGTGTGACGAGGCAGCGCAGCCGCGAGTGAACGCTTCGTTCGTTCGATTCTTAGGAACTGGGCACCTCGCCAATCCTCACGCAGCGCTGTAACCAATAGGAAGGCCGAACCCGCTAAACCGCTATAAGCTGTGTACAATGTCTCGGCGGCGGCCGCTTCGATAAAAAGCGAGACGTTTGGCACATCGGTGCAAGGAACTCTGCGGAGCGGTGACAACAGGGTCGAAGAAGTTCCGACAGCAGAAGCGGTCTGCTCAATGGCGGCGTTACTCAGTTGGGCCAGATCCGGTCGTAGCCGTCATGCAACGCACAAACGTAGTGATGTCCAGACGCGGTTCTCTAACTCCGGCCAAGGCTGTCGAGCTCTCATCCGTTTGTCCTTGCCACGTCCATGGTGCTGTTTGCTGTCGGGGCATGCCGGCAGATCTTGACGTCTACCGAACTAGGTCAGCTGGCGGATACTGAGGACAACACGAACTCAGTGCTCATCGAGCTTGGAATGATTTGGCTCAATAGAGAATGGTTTCAGTCATTATGTTAGGATGAACGCCCGAACAGCGAACAGGACCAGGCTGACGATCAGGATCGCAACAGACAGGATCATCGTGGCTTTGGCGCCCCAGTCTGTGTCACGTAGACGGATGAGGATCGGCATTGCCACCAGCACCATGGCTGCCTGGCCGACCTCCACACCGACGTTGAAACTGAACAGCGACGACAGCAAGTTTTCTCCGGCGAGACCTGACTCGCGCAGGACGGAGGAAAAACCCAAACCATGGACGCCACCAAACGCGAGACTGACAGCCCAGCGTCGCGAGATGGCATAGCGCGGAAGAAGATTTTCTGCAGCGACGTATGCGATCGACAGCGCGATCAACGCCTCAACCAGGTGCGTCGGCGGATTAACAACGTCGAGAGCAGCGAGTGCCAGCGTGATGCTATGGCCTACGGTAAAGCCGGTCACGATCTTGATGACGTTGATTATGCTGCCGCCACCAATGATGAGTGCCAGCAGGAACAGCAAATGATCGTAGCCGGTCAGGATATGTCTGATACCCAGCGCAAAGAAACTCTCCACACCGTCCAACGCGTGCCCCTCTGAAGAGGCCGAACCTGCGCCAGCAAGGATTATGGTTGTCTCGCGAGCCTCGGGCCTGAAGACAAATTGCTGACTGCCTCCGGACCACGTGATCCTGGCCAGTATATGAATGTCATTGCCAAGCACGTCGAACACGTCATCACGGATCATCAATTTATGGATCTTGCGATGGCAGACAAAGTCGACCTGGGCGGTCAGATTGGCACCGGTTCTATTTGGCGGCGTCACGTGACGGGGCCCCGGCTGACAGGCTGAGCCGGCGTTGGCAACCAGCCTGAGCCGTTCGGCGATGGCCTCGCCCAGTAGCTCATATTTCGGCCTGGCTGACTTGCCGGCGGCGCCCATCGCCTGCGCCAACGGGCCGTCCGGGATCGACGACAACGTCAATTTGTACTGCACAACGTTTCGATCGATGTTGATCGAGGCGAACCCCGTGACGCCACCCTCGTGGCTGCGGGCAATTGCGCAAGTCAGAAACATCAGCACTGCCGCAGCGATGTAGATCCTACATCCGTTCATCGCGCGCGATCGAAAACGGCTTGCCACTCATGCTGCACAAATCGCGACATGAGGTAGTATTTTCTTGCTCCGGTCTTGCGCAGATTGCGTCCCCTTGCGCGCATATAATGCAGCATCCCTTCGCTGTTGAGATCTCCGAAAAAAGCTTCCAGAACAAGGCCGTGCGCATCATGCAATCTGATCGTGAGTGACGGTTTCGATAAACCGAATTCTGTCGATGCATCGCGACCAACCTCGTTGCCTTTCAAGACACGGACCGGTTCTGCCGTGTGCATAAACTTGACGGCAAGACTGATCGACTTTGCGAGTTCTGCACTGACCGGTTTTGTTTCCCCAGGTCTGATCCAGCCGCTTGCCTGGCGCACAAACGTTTTTGAATTCCCGTCTTTCGCAACAGTTGCGCGAACGATCGTTTCCTGGTTCTGGGCCATCACGCCACGCGCTTCAAACTTAATTAAGTGGGTGCGTTCAGGCTGGGCGCCGCTGTTGGCCATGACCACCAGATAAGTCAGCGCCAAAACAGCACACAACGGAGCAACCAGGTCTCGCAGTCGTGCCGTCATCGCCGCCGCCACCATATCAGGCCGCCGAGCAGCACAACCGACAGCGGCAGCAGGACCTCGATGATAAGAAAGATCATGCGCATTTGACTGTTCGTCAGAAGGATTAACGCCGGCACTTGGACTCGGCTCGCGATGGCCGTTTCATTCTCTTCACGCGCAAGCCACCGTACCATTGCCAGCGCAAGATCATTGTTGGCCATGAACGGGAAGAACGAGTTGCTCGCAAAATCCCCATCGCCAATGATCACGGCCCTGAACGGGCGATGGCCTGACCCTGGTAGGGTGCCATCAATCGCAGCGGCAAGAACATGGCTTTGCGGGACCGGCTGCGATTTTTTTGCAGAACTGGGCGCTGGCTGGGGCTCTGCGACGACTCTCTGGCCGGCTGGCATGACGGGCTGGCTGTAGCTGGCCTTGGTGCTGATGATCAACGGTACCGTGTTGATGCCGGCAACCGGCCGGCCGAGTTCGAGCGGCCGCATGCCGGGATAAAAGGTGAGTGATACGTTGCGCGTAATGGCATGCTTGTCATAGCCGGTGACGGCAACCATTTCGGGATTGGTGGAGTAGTGGCTCTTCGGATCTATGACAATGGACTGAGGCAAGGTCACGCCGAGTTTCTTAATCAACGCAGCCAATCCGGGTTCGAGTACGAAGCCTAGATCGTACATTGCCAGCAACGCACCACCCTGCGCGAGAAAGGCTTCAAGCATGCGCGCTTCGGCCGGGAGGAAGGTCGTGCGCGGACTGGCGTTGATCACCACCGCGCACGCCGCCGGAATCTTGCCCTCCCGGGCGGGCGTGATCTTGCGCGTTTCAAACCCAATGCTTTCGAGCGCACGCCGCAGCCGGCCAATACCGTGGGCCGACGTTCTTATTACGGCGGACGACGCCTGGTCGTGCTCGTGACCGGCCAACCCTTCGACATGGGTATGAAATTCATAGTTATCCGAGGGATATTCGTTATGGCCTTCCATGAAGCAGACTGTCACGACGCGCTCACGCAACACGCGCTGGATGGCAATGGCGATTTCCGTCTCGTCAACGGTTCGCACCATAACGCGCCGTCCGGCGGCTTCAACGACTGCTGTGTTGTAGCTCTTCGCTCCAACTTTCCTGGCCAGGTTGGGCTGTTTGTCGGGATCGGCAGTGGTCACGTTCAGCAAACCGTTGAGCCGCCCCATAAGCTCGACGATACCCTGGGCACGCCGGCCTCGCTGGTCCTCTGCCTGGTAGAAATAGGTCAGTCTGACCGGCCGTTGCAGCCGCCGGACCACATCCATGGCTTTCTTGGATGGCGTGAACTTCTTTTCCCTGGTCAGGTCAAAGTGCATGTGGTGGCGCGACAGCGCGAAGTTGGCCAGCGCCAGCGTTGCGATGATGGCGCCAATCACGACGACGCCATAGATGCGATCGAGCCATGGTGACAGGCTGGTCTGCAGCGGGATCCGTAGCGCAAACCAGAACAACACCGCGACGGTGACAAGCCAGCCGAGGATCCATGGAAGTTCGCCAAACCCAATCTGATGCTCATGCATGACTATCGTCTCGCCAGGGCACGTACACTGGCCAGCAGGCCGAACAGAATGAGACTTAGGAAAAAGCCGAAATCAGTGAAGTACATGGATCCGGTGAGAAACGGCGTGATACGCACAGACAGTGACAGGTCGGTGACGACACTATCGTAGGGCGCCGGCAGTAGTGCAGACAGCGACTCAAGCATCCACAGCAGGAAGAACACACCCATCGAAACGACGGCAGCGATAATCTGGTTCGACGTCAAAGCGGAGATTGCCAGGCCGAGCGCCGTCAGCGCGCCGGCAAGCAGTGTCAGGCCGAGGTAGCCGCTATAGAGCGGCCCCCAATCCGGATCACCAAAGATCTCGAGAGTTATCGGGTAGCTCAGTGACAGTACCAACATCGCCGCAATGACGGCCATGCTGGCGATGAACTTTGCGAACACCACCTCGTATTCCCGGCTTGGCGATGTCAATAGCAGTTCGAGCGTACCGGCGCGCCGTTCTTTGGCGAACAACCGCATGGTCAGCAACGGTATGAGCAGCAGCATGATCAGCGCGGCTTGATAAAAAATGTGGATCAGGCTGGCGGTCTTACTCAAAAATAGCGTCGCCGTGAACGAGTATCCCATAAGCAACAAGAAAACTGCGATGACCGCATAGGCAATTGTCGACGTGAACACGGCCGTCATCTCTTTTGACAGCAACGCCCTGAAGCTGCTCGGCAAGACTTTCACGCTGCCGCTCCGTCCGTGAGACTGAGAAACAGCCCTTCCAGGTCAGTTCGCGTTTCACGCATCTCCAACAATCCATGGCCGGCGCCGGTCAACGTCCGGGCAACATTTTCCGCGACTGCCAAATCGTTGACTTCAACGATATAGATCTGCGCGCCCTGTTTTACGGGGCCGATCGACATACTTTCAGTTACACCCGGCAACGATCGCAACAGCGCCTCCACTTCGGCCGTATTCTCGCCGCGCACACGGATACGTAGTTTTGGGCGATCACTTCGATCGAGTTCGCGCACCGCCAACAGCCTGCCCTCGAGCAGGATCGCGACGCGGCTTGCGACCCGCTCGATCTCGCTGAGAATGTGCGAGGTGACCAGGATTGTGTGGTGCGCTGCGAGAGTGCGGATCAATTCACGCACCTCGATTATCTGTCTGGGGTCCAGACCATTGGTTGGTTCATCAAGGATCAACAGATCGGGTTTGCTCAATAGGGCTTGGGCGATCATGACGCGTTGCCGGTAACCTCGGGAAAGCTTGGCAATACTGAGCTTTCGAACGTATTGCAGTGAAAGTTGGTCACTCGATCGGTCGACGGCATCGCTCAACGTTTGCCCTTCAAGGCCGCGAAGCCGGCCCATGAAGGACAGGAATTCCTCGACAAACATGTTGGAGTACAGCGGTACATCCTCTGGCACATAGCCGACCCTTCGGCGTGCTTCGATCCCGTCGGTGTTGACATTGAAACCAGCGATCAGCGCATGCCCGGAGGTGGCTTGCAAATAGCCAGTCAGGATCCGCAGTATCGTGGTTTTTCCGGAGCCGTTCGGGCCCAGCAGTCCAAGCACTTCACCTGCCTGGATTTCGAACGAGACATCGTCAACTGCCCGGTATCGACCATAGACTTTGGTCAGCCCGTCAGCCACCACAACTGGCGCCATTCTTACCCGACTCTCAAATAAGTGCCGGGACAATTCTGCCCCGGCATAAGAACCTGCATCAGTGCAGTATCAGCACGTGCGCCGCAGAAATCAGTCGTAGAACTCGGGCGCTTTTTTCCGAGCCTTGTAGGCTTCGGGATCATGCGAGGTAAAGAAATCCGCCCCTTCCGAGGCCTTCATATAACGGATGTATTCATACGCCCGCATAATGGCCGCAGGATCGTACGCCAACACCAGGTTCGGCGGGATGCTCTTTTCGACATTCTCGCGAAAATAGACATTGTCACCCGTCAAAATCGTCGGACCTGTCTTTGGCAGGCGGATCAGCATCATTTGGTGACCCTTCGTGTGCCCCGGAGCGTTCTTGACGATAACGCTACCATCGCCGAACAGGTCTTTATCCTCATTGTCAAGAATGAGCATGTTGAAGGCATTCGGTTTGCCAGTGCCGGTCTTGGATCGCAGCACTGCCGCGTCGCCTGGAATGAACGGTCCGGTAAACGGCTCGTCAGGCCAGAAGCCGTAGTAGATTTCGTCGCGTTGCATCACGATTGTCGAATTCGGGAATTTGGCCAGGTTGCCTGCATGGTCAAGGTGCATGTGGCTGACCACGACATACTTGATGTCATCAGGCGTCATGCCGATCTTCTGGAGCTGCACGTCAATAGCGACATCAGGCGTATTGACCGGTTTCAGTGACTCGAAGAACGGGCCCCAGTAACTCGGGTCCTTGATAATCTTGTCGTTGTTGCCTGTATCGTAGAGAACGTTGCCTTTGGGATGCTTGATGACAAAGAAGCCGACCGGAATCTTGATTGGTGGATCCATCGGGCCGAAGTTTTGCAAAACTCCCTTTCCAATCGTCAAGGCCCCGGAACTAAAGGCATACAGCTTCATTCCAGCTGGTGATTCAGCAACTGCGTTCGTGGCAAGATTGGCGATCATGACAGCCGTTGCCAGTGCCAGTGTTTGCAAGCACCTCACACATAGGCCTCCCTGGTTTTCCTTTTCGTGCGCCCAGACGCTCCCCCACAGTAAAACGACGGCTTGCGTCTGGACGTCAACTTATGGAGCGAGCAATTCTCGTTCGCAGCGCCGCGTAAGCCACCGCGTCCCTACCGATGCCAGCTCTTCAGAGATTATAGTCACGATATTTGCATGCGTCGAATACTGATAAAGCATCCGCCCCATGCTGATTCGCATGACACGTCGACCTATCAGCTTGACTGTCTAAGAAGATGATCAAGTTTCGTTCTGAGGATGACGTTGAACTTGAACATTAATCTGACGCCCCTCGTGGATTTCATTCATATCGTCGAATGCGGGGACATATCTCAAAGGACGCTTCGGTTCTCATCATGGCTCAGCCCGCCCTGAGCCGACAGGTTGGAGCTTGAGCCGCACTTGCATCGCTTCAAACGAGCCGACGCTCATTAACAAGCTCGTACGTGCCCTACTGGCGGAAGCCCGCGGTAACAGCAAGCACCTGCCGGATTTGCCGAGTACCGCGACACTCTGGCTGCTGCTGCCCAAAGGTGAAGCAGTCCGGATGACCATGCCAATCCACAGCTTCAGCGAGGAATTAGCCTCGTTACCTTCAGACCCGCTTCCGCGAGAAGCGTCACTGATACGTCGAAACTGTGATCCAGAGCACCATCCTGCTCCGGCTTGGGCGGGCAGACCACACGCGCGATTCCGCTTTGGATGATTGCCCTGGCGCAATCGGCACAGGGAAACCGATTGATGTAGATCGTGCAGCCGTCGAGTGGCGTTCCGACGCGGGCCGCATTGTAAATGGCATTCCGTTCGGCGTGCTCGAACCAGAAAAACTTCTCACCGGACGCCCTGTCGAAACGCGCAACATCGGCGTCCGAGACACCGCGCGGAAGGCCGTTGTACCCGGTTGCGCGGATTTCGAGATCGGGCCCGACGATGACCGCACCGACCTTGAAATCACGATCTTCGGTCCATGTCGCGATGTGGTCTGCGAGTTCGGAAAACCGCCGATCCCATTTTGCTTGCTTTTCGTCAGATCGAATCATTCAAGCATCCGTTTTCTCAATGGCGGGACTGGTCGGCATTGAGGCGACGATCGGATGATCAATGTCATTCGGCATCGACTTGTCCCATCCGCCAGCCTCGCCAAGTCCGGTCACGGAATCTTCGAAATACTCCCGATTGATACGGACGAAGACTTCTTCTTCCGGAGTGACCTCGTCGTCATATCGGATCGCATCGACCGGGCAGATCGTTTCGCAAAGGGCACATTCTATGCACTCGTTCGGATGAATATAGAACATCCGGGCACCCTCATAGATGCAGTCGACCGGGCAGACCGTCGTGCAAATTCCGTCCTTCACATCGATGCATTCGGCCTTAATGATCAGCGTCATGGTCTAGTGATCCATTGTTTTAGTTCCGGATTAGTAGGCAGCCCTTCATTGCCGCTGACCGGTCATTCTGGCGGAGACCGGAATCCAGAACCGCTGGGCAGAGCGGCGAAAGACATGTCTCATTGGTTTTTCGGCAGGCCTCGCCACTCTTCATTTTCCCTTCCAGACTGGCTTGCGTTTTTCTAGGAATGCCGCAACGCCCTCGTCTTGATCTTCCGATTGCAGGGCGACGATCAGTTCGGGCGTATGGAATGTCCGCGCTTCGGCCGGCAGCAGATGGCGAGTCTTGCCCATGGTCACCTTGATGGCGGCCACCGACAGCGGAGCACAGGCGATGATGTCCCTGGTCCAATTGGCCACTTCCTCATCGAGTTCGTCGAACGGCACGACCGCGTTGACCAACCCGTAACGGGCAGCCTCAGCCGCTGGGATCATCCTGCCCGTCATCATCATGCCGGCGGCGATCTTCTCCGGGATCAGACGCGGCAGTTTGACCATACCACCGTCGAGGGGCAGGCGACCAACACGCGCTTCGGTCAGCCCCAGCTTTGCAGTCTCGCTGGCCACAACGATATCGGCGCCGAGCACCATTTCCATACCACCTCCCAGCGCTACGCCGTTAACACGGGCAATTACGGGAACCTTCATCGACTGTCTGAGCGCGATGCCACCAAAGCCATTGGGATTGCGTCCGGCCCAGTATTCGAGCCCGCTCGCCGTATCCGCGGCTTTCATATCGGCGCCGGCGGAAAACGCTCGGTCGCCTGCGCCAGTCAGCACCACGCAGCGAACGGTTTTGTCGCTTTCGATCTCGGACCAGATGCGCTCAAGTTCTGCTTCCGTCGCCGGGTCAATGGCGTTCATGCGGGTCGGGCGATTGATTTCCACGCGCGCGACACGATCATCGGAAAGGGTATAGACGACGCTCATATGGCCATCTCGTCGGTCGGCTGCGCATTGAGGTTGAACTCCTCGATCACCTCCTCAGTGTGTTCCCCGAGGCGCGGCGGCGTGTAGCGAATCTTGAGTGGGGCGGCACTCATGTGGACCGGCGAACCGACCAGGGTTAAGTCGCCCAGAACCGGGTGCTCGATCTCCACGAGCATCTCGTTGACCATGGTCTGGGGATCCTCAAGCGCTTCACCGAGCGTCCGCACAGGAGCGCAGAGGAGGTCTTGCCCTTCAAGCTTCTCAAGCCAGTGGGCGGTCGTGTTGGTCGAGAAGCGCTCCTGGAAACGACCCTGCAAATAGGCCTTGTTGGCTCGCTGCGACGGAAGGTCGGGATAAAACTCCGACAAATCCTCCAACCCCAGCGCGTTGGATATGTCGCCCAATGGATTTTTCTTGAATGCACCGACAAGCACCAGCGCACCGTTACTAGTGTTGAAAACACCCGTCAGCGGCATCTCTGCCCAGTTGAGCACTTCGCGGTGCTTAGTCCACTGGGCCGCCTCCTGCATCTGCATCGCGATCATGGAATCGTATAGCGATACGCTCACTTTTTGGCCGACGCCAGTCTTCTCGCGCATTAGAAGCGCTGCCAATACCCCCTGTACCAAGTGCATGCCGGCGGAGTAATCGCACAGGGTGGTCGGGTAGATCGAGCGGGGGATTGAGGGATCGGCGGTCTTTTCCATAACACCGCACATGGCCTGGGCCAGTACATCCTGGCCGCCCTTGTGGGCGTAGGGGCCGGCCTCGCCGAATCCAGTGCCCGAAGCACAGACGATACCCGGATTAACTTTCCGAAGGTCCTCGTATCCGAATCCGAGACGGTTCATGACGCCGGCTCGAAAGTTGTCGACCACCACGTCGGACACCTTGACCAAATCGAGGACCATCTGCCGGCCTTCTTCAGACTTGGTATCGATTTCGATCGAGCGCTTATTGCGGTTCAGCGATGAGAAGATTGCATTGTTCTGCGATTCCTCGGAGATCTCACCGAAGAAATTGCGCGACAGATCTCCGAAGCCGGGCCGTTCGATCTTGATCACGTCGGCGCCGAAATCGGCCAGCATCTGCGTGGCGCAGGGACCCAGCATGACTTGCGAGAAGTCAAGTACTCTCACACCTTCGAGCGGCAATGTCATTTCGGTTGTCACCCCTATCTCCTAACTTGCAAGCGCTTCTTCAATGAGGGCATTGGCGGATGGAACATCGCCAGGGTCGGCGCCTTGCGCCCGCATCTGCCGTTGTATCGCCTTCACGTCGACGTCGCGCAGGGCGCAATCTCCGTTCAAGGCAAGCGAAACCGCGACACCCGCAGCTTCGCCCTGCGCCATGCAGGGCGGGATCTCCCGCGACAGTTTCTGGGCGTCGCTGTCGACCGAATAGTGGCGACCGGCGACGATCAGATTGTCGATGCCTTTGGGTAACAGCGCCCGGTAAGGTGTGTAGTAGTCGCGGCCGCGGCAGACGCTGTCCGGGAAATAGCGCCGGCCTGCCACGTCCTTCTTGGTCACAACGTACTCGCCTTCCAGCAGCCGCGTTTGGCGTATGCCCATCTGTTCGGCGGCGCCCAGCATCTTGGCGTTCTCGAAACCGGGTATGTTCTCGCGGGCGAATTCCAGCAACCGCCACATCCGGTCGCGCCCTTCGTATTCGGCGGCAACCATGTCCTCCGGCGACAAGCCGTCATAGCCGGGCATGTGCGGACAGTTACACCAAACGACACCAGGCAGCGGGGTCTTGAGCCACCACATGCCCCAGGCGCCGCCGATTCGCCGGCGGGCTTCCCGATCGAGCTTCTTGTACACGTCAGGCTCGCTGTACTCGAAGGCTTCCGCCTGGTCGGTATCCACGTCGCAGAGCCGGAACACCGTGGTCACGATATACTGGCCCATAACGAAAGACGCGCCGGCGGCGGACGCGACATCGAGGTCGCCCGACGCGTCAATCACCATGTCGGCCAAAATCGCCTGCCGACCCAGCTTCGTCTGGCAGATCACGCCGGTCACCCGGCCATCCTCAACGATGGCATCGGAAAACCAGGAATGCAGGCGCAGATTGACATCTGATTCGCGAACCAGATCGAGGCTGACCCGTTTCCAGCAGTCGGGATCGAAGGCGATCGCGTGTATGATCGGCTGAGGCAGACCGGTCTTGTGGAAGTCGATACAGCCCCAACGGGACCACTTCTGCCACATCTCCCAATTGGTCTGGCAGTCCTCTGGCGGCGGATAAACAGCACCGTCCTGGCGCTTCATACGGTCGACATACTCGGTAACGATGCCAGTCGTCACAACTTCGTTGCCCTCATTGACCATGTCGTCGAGCACGAGGACCATGCCGCCCGAGGCCATTCCGCCCAGGTGGTGATAGCGCTCGATCAGCGTGACAGAGCCGCCGTTGCGGGCAGCGGAAACCGCCGCACTGACGCCGGCAGGGCCGCCGCCAATCACCACCACGTCGGTGCGGGCGACGACGGGAACATGTTCTGCTTTCGAGAGGATGAAATCCATTGCCTGTTCGGCCATTGCGATGCTCCTAGTGACCCGGTTAGGTTTCCCAGCGGATGGTGAGTTTTTCCGCGATCGTTACGATCGCGAAGAGAGCCACCGACAGGCCGGAAGACATGAAGATCGTGGCGTACAGCAGGGGCGACCGGTAGTTGTAGGTTGCATCGAGAATCAGTGTACCGAGCCCAACATTCGGACCGACCCACTCACCAACGATTGCACCGATGACGCTCGTCGTGGCGGCAATCTTGAGCGCCGAAAACAAGAAAGGCAGTGAGGATGGCAGGCGGATTTTCCAGAACACTTCGGCTTTCGAGGCCGACAGTATCCGCGCCAGTTCCAGGGCCTGTGGGCTGACCGATTGCAGGCCACGCACCATATTAACCAGAGTCGGGAAGAAGCAGATCAGGGCTACGATAACGATCTTGGCCTTGAGATCCGCGCCAAAGATCAGCACCAGGACTGGCGCGATGGCGAGGATCGGGATTGTGTTGATGAAAACCGCGATGGGAAAGAACGCCTTTTCGGTGACCTTGCTGTGGACAAAGGCAATGGCGATCAGGATGGCCGTCAGATTTCCGACCAGAAAACCAAGAACGCTCTCAAGCAGGGTCGGCCAGAGATTGGCAACAAGAACGTTCGACTGGGTGCGGAATACCTCGAAGACATCGCTAGGGGCTGGCGCGATGTACGTTGGCACCTGAAAATATTTGACGCCGACTTGCCAGATCAGCAGCAACGCAACGGCGGTTCCGAGCGGCAAAGCGATGCCGACCATCCGTTCGCGGCGGGCGGCTATGGCTTCCTGATTTCGGATCTCCTGATCGACATGCTGCTGATCCGTGGCCTGCTCGGCAATTTCCTGGGTGTCTGCAACGGACATCAGCACGTCTCCAGCAGTTCGCGCAGGTGGCGCGAATACTTGTTGAATTCTGGCGTTTCGCGCAGGGCCAGATGACGCGGATGAGGCAGATCGATGTCGACGATCTTTCGTAGCCGGCCGGGATTGGACGCCAGCATCACGACCTTCTGACCGAGTAAGACGGCCTCCGGAATCGAATGCGTGACAAACAGGATTGTCACGCCGGTGTCCCGCCAGATCTCAAGCAATTGCAGATTGAGCCGGTCACGCGTCATTTCGTCGAGTGCACCGAACGGCTCGTCCATCAGCAATAGCCGCGGTTTGCAAACGAGAGCCCGCGCGATGGCCACCCGTTGACGCATGCCGCCTGACAGCTCATGCGGTAGCGCGTCTTCGCGGCCCGTGAGGCCGACAAGATCCAGGAGTTCCATCGGCGATCGCCGGCTCACCGGGATTTTGACTCCGCGCCTTCGTCCGATTTCAAGAGGCAACTCGACGTTCTGAAGGGCTGTGCGCCAAGGCAGCAAGGTCGCGTCCTGGAAAACAAAGGCAAATTCGCGGAAGAGTCGAGCCTGCTCAGTCGACTTGCCAAAGATCTTGACGTCTCCCGCAGCGGCAGGGACGAGATCCGACACCAGGCGAAGCATGGTCGATTTCCCGCAACCCGACGGGCCCAGGATCGTGTAGAGCGCGCCGCTCTCAATATCGAGAGACAGGTTCTTGATCGCGGCGAACGATCCGAAGCGGACATCGGCATTCCGCAACGATGCTGCAACCGGTGGGAATTCGGTTGCGGTGGCCGCGACGGGCGCAATTCGGGTCATGAAGCTTTTCCGTATCTCGGCCGCGCGTCGGCGGTCGCTTCGAGAATCGAAAGCGTCATCATGTCATCAGGTTTCGGCGCGGCGCTTTTGAACTGGCCGAGACTGTCGTAAGTGTCGATCTGGGCCTGCCAGTTCTCGCCAGTCATGGTGCCCCAGCCGCGTGCGGCTGTGTTCTTGTTGAAAGAGTAACCCATTATGAGGTCGACGGCCTTCAACTCACTCGCCTTGTCTAGATTGGGATACCGCTCGACTAAATATTCAACCGCTTTTTCGCGATTCTTGTAGACCCAGCCCCAGCCGCGAGCCGAAGCGCGTATGATCGCGACCACCTTGTCGCGGTGCTCCGAAAGCGTGTCGTCGGTCACATAGAACGGATTGGCATAGAGCTGAATTCCGGCATCCCAGAGCGACATGTCGACCCGCTGATCGCCAAGAACCGCCAGTGCGTTGATGTTGGTTTTCCAACCGGTAACCACGTCGATCCGGCCCTGCATAAGGCCCGCCATGTCGGCGCCCATGACCGAAACTTTGACATCGGATTCCTCGATGCCGTTCTTAGCTAGCAACGCCCTGAGTAATATTCGGGCAGTGCCTTGGGTGGCGACCCGTTTGCCAATCAGATCCTCCGGTGTGCGGACCGGGTTCTTCTTCAGAGAAAAATACGTGAACGGATGCTGCTGATAGCCGGCTGCGATGCACTTGATCGGAATTCCGGCGGAGCGTGCTAGCATCAGCGATGGACTGGAAGAGATGGAGCCCAAATTGCTACGGCCCGAGGCCACCGAGGCGACGCCGTCGACACCAGGCCCGCCGGGAACGATCTTCAGGCTCAGGCCCTCTTCGGAAAAATAACCGAGTTTGTCGGCGGCGACCTCACCCAGGATCCCGTTAGAAACGAGCCAGCCAAGCTGCATGTTAACCTGGAACTTGCCGGCGCCGAGGGCCGGGCCGATGCTGAACAGGCTGCCGCCTGCGACGACGCCGGCGGTCACTCCCATTCCCTTAAGGACGGCGCGGCGGCAAAGATCGGTGGTCGGTGAATTGGGCATTGCGTCCTCCTCCGCGCGGGCCTGGAGTGATAATGATTGTTGGTTGGATTTGCCGGCCCAACAGGCCAAGGCTCTCCCGCGCTTTCACTCCTCCTTGACAGTACGCTCAGGACAGGTGAGGCATAAAGGAACAAATTCGGCCAACGGTGGTGCAATTTCTGCACAGGCCGGACTGAAACAGTTATACTGCTGAATCTATCGAAGTAGGCATCATGCACACCAGTTTCCTACGTTATGTGGACGAGGTGGCCCGACAGGGGTCGATCCGTAAGGCCGCGCACCTTCTGAACGTCTCGTCGACCTCGGTTAACCGGAAAATTATCAGTGTCGAACAGCGTCTGGGCGTGCAGCTCTTCGAGCGTTCTCCGGAGGGCGTGGAGCCTACGGAGGCGGGCAAGATTGTTTTGGAGCATTGCCGCAAGACGCTCTACGACTACGATCGCGTCAAGTCGATCATCGACGACATCCGCGATCTGAGGACCGGGCATTTGAGCATTCAAACGCTCGATTCGATCACCTTCAGTGTTCTGCCCCGAGTGCTCGAGCAGTTCGTCGACCGATATCCTGGCATTTCAATAGCGGTGGCGACCAAAACGCCGGACGAGATCGTCAATGCGGTCGCCGTTGGCGAGGCCGATGTGGGGATTACCTTTACCAACGACCTGCATCCCGATGTGCGGGTATATTCCGAAAAGGCCGCGCCATTCGGGCTCGTCATGCGACCGGACCATCCACTTGCCGAACGAACGAGCGTTAGCGTTGAGGACATCGTCGGTTATCCGCTTGTCCGCACTATCGATGCACGGGGAGGTAACTCAATTCTCGACCAGCAGATGGCCAACCTTGCGGTGCCGCTGTCCACGCACATCTATACCAATGCCCTCGAGGTCGCCAAACAGATGATCCTGTCAAACCAGGTTGTAGGCATCTACACCAAGATCGGCTTTTTGCGCGAGATCGAACGCGGTGTGTTAAGATTCGTGAAGCTGAATCACCCGACATTGAGCGAATACAGAGTTGGGCTGATCGTCTCGGCGACCTGCAACATCGATCCCGTCAAACATCTTTTCTTCGGCTTGGTCGAGCGCTTATTGAAGACAACAAGGTTCGATGCATGACGGCGGTGGTACCGGACACCTGGAGTATACTGGTCCAACAAGGCCAGTCGCGCCTTTGCGTCGGATCATTCCGCGACAGTCCATGGATGGCGAGGAATGCCAACCTGTTCTGCGTCGCGACAGAAGATGACGCCGAGGATCAACACAATCAGCGGCAATAGATCAATGGCGGCTGCCGTTGCCATCGACGGTATCAGCGCCCGCCCGTTCCTCAGAACCGCAACCGCGATATCGGGCCGCTTGACGGCAAACCGCCCGGCCCTGAGAGCGGGAATGGCGATCAGCAAAGATGAATGTAGCTGATCACCAAGGCATGCAACGGCAATAGCACGGATGATCGGTGTGGATCGGCTTGCAGGTGTTCAGATCGTCATCTGCAGAACCACGAAGTGCACGCCCCTATGGAGGCGGCGGAAGGGGTGACATACATGTGTCTCTCAGCACGTCATTCCAACGATCAAACTCTGCGACAAGCCCGTCAAGTTGGAATAAAGTTGGTCCCTATAGTCCATCAGGCCTCAAGTCATCGTCAGCCAATGCAGCCGGTTGGTATGACGACAGAGCGGACACTCGCACATCAATTCAAAATGCAAATGCCGATCCTGGCTGTGTGAACAGGGGCGTGCGGACGGTATGCGTTTCCGGTCAATCATCCCAACGCAGCACGTCAGCCTGCCGTAATCCATTGCAAATGCAGATCGCCAGGACATTGTCCATTATCCTTTGCTGACAAACTCAATGCAGGCCACGCCAGCAATGGACATATTCATCTCGCGGGGCAGCCCACGCGAACGGTGACGTAGGAACGTCGTCTCCGCTTCGACTACAATGGTTCGAGACGTCCTGGGCATCCTCTGATAATGTAATCATTTCGGTATGCATCGAGTTTGTTTTTGAGCGGCCGATACACCTTCTCAATGTCTTGATATTTCCTTAATGCTTCGGCGGCCTCGGCCTGCCGACGTTGTGTTTCCCGGGTATCGACTTGATCCTCGGACCCGGGCTGCAGAAATGGTGCGGCGGCCTCGTCTACGCGTTGCCCGGCCTCCCTCCAAGCCCAAAGAAGTGGATAATAATCCGGCAGCAGATGGAGATACGCGTCGCGAATATTTGCGCACTCGTCCGCCGAGGCCAAACCTTTTGTTTCGTCCATTGCATTATCCAATTACAGTAGCAGCCAGCGAGTGTAATTGGGATTGGGGTCATGGGGATTACATTATTAGTCCGGATGCTGCGCGAGCCTTGCCTGACCCATGTGGCGCTGGCACTTTCATGCCTCACGCTTATTGCAACAATTGTACGCGCAGAGCCGCGGCAGGGCTCACCTGGCACGCTCACGCACGTCATGAACACGTTGGACGAGCTCATTGCGGACCGCATGAAAACATCAGCGACGTACCAGGCTATGGGCAAGCTCCTGCCTTTCGGCATTGACTATCCAGTTCATTTTCTGTCCAGGAAGCGACCGACGCACAAATCAATATTCGACAAACATCTGCAGCACTTGACATTTCACGCGGTTTGCAAGGAACGTCGGGTTGCACTCACAAAACTATTCGAATTGGAGACCCTGTTTTTAAATAGCTTTTTCAACGAAGCCGAAAGCATCTATCTCGAAAAAATATCCTTTCGCTTGTCACTCAAACTGCCGTTTCACGGTGTCAACGTTGCAAGTGGACGACCACTGAACGAAGACCTGCGCATGATCAATCTCAGGCGGCGCGTGGTTCACGCCTTCGATGACGGCCAGCCGCAGGAAGCATTGCTGCTGCTGAGGAACTTCTCACGGCTTTGCAGCCTCGGCCGGTGATGTCACGCCGTCGAAAGCGCACTTGGAACACGACACTCCTCCGGGGCCGATCACATGCACCGAACAGTGTTGAGATCTGCGATATTTCATACTCCGGTTGACTTCTCAGAGCGGAAACACTGTTGCATGGTGTCGCGAGGACGAAGGGATCGCGACACGGGGCGTTATCGCATGCATGTTCCGCGCTACTGGAGGCGGGTGTTTCAGGTCGTGGACTTGTCGCGGACGCCTGCCGCGGCGACGACTCGGGAGCTTCCGCAGGCTATGGATATCTTTTCCTGGGGCTATTCGGATGTCTCGTTTGCGGACGCCGAAGCACGGGCACGTCAGCGGCTCAGCGAGATCGTTGCGCACCTGCGCGCGCCTCAAGGCGCCGAAGACTTCTACTATCCCATGGGCGTCCTGCGCGAAGATGCGATCCGCCGCATCGAACAGGATGGCCGCGAACGGGCGGTGATCACCCGCAATCGGTATCACGCGCACGTGCTCAACACGGCCGAACTGATGCTCGTCGACATCGATATCGATTGCACCGATCTCACGCCACCCAGCTTTCTGCAACGGCTGTTTGGACAATCGGCGAAAGTGGCGGCACGCAACAGGGACGTACGGCTGGAGCGGATCGAACAGGCCTGTCAACGGGTGCAATCCTTCGCAGACCACGAACCCGACCTCGGGTTGCGTCTTTACGAGACCTACGGCGGGTTGCGCGCCATCATCAGCTCGCAGCCATATGCGCCACGCAGCGATGAGGCCTCCCAGATCTTTGATGCGTTCGGCTCAGATCCCCTGTTTCAGATGCTCTGCCGGGCACAAAACTGTTTTCGGGCGCGATTGACCCCGAAATATTGGCGCATGAACCCGGAGATACGGGCGCAATTGCCGACGTCACCGAGCATCGGCATGCGCATCACGCCGGATCTGATTGCGAAGCCCGACGATGCACGGGCGGCCGGTTGGTCTGAATTTCACGAGCGGCGTCTTTACAAGTACGACGCATGGGTGGAGCGCTACGAGGCGCTGCATGGTGCGCACGCGACATGTCGCTTTATTCGACACGTGGGCAACACGTCAGTGCCGCCACGGCTGCAGGAGCTGGTCTCGCTGCATGACGACCAAACGCAGGCGCACACCCAACTGGCCCTTGCCTAATTCTTGTTTCCTCTTTGTGATTTTATTCGCGGAACCGCTCGGGCTGCGTGAATGGCACCGCAGTCGTGACGGCTGAGACTTGATCTGAGCAGTGATGCCGAAATTCGTCGGCACCAGTGTGAAGACGCACGTTGAAAGAAACGGCAACAGGCCAGCCGCAAGCGCTCCGACGTTGGTGACATCGAATCCTATTTGCCCTTCCGATCCCAACTGTGCTTATATATTCAAACTTTTATATATGATGAAACCGCGAACCCGAGGCCTCGACGTGTCCCCGTGGAAGATTCCGCTCCAAATCAAACGAATGCCAAGCCACATCCGGGTCGTTCCTCGCGGACGGGCGAGGGAGATGAGGCGATGAGAATGAGACGTCTTCTGCAGCAGATCACACTGGGCCTCAGCCTCACCGGGCTGCTCATTTGCACGGCGGTGTTCGCCTTTATCCCGGCCAACGCCGCCCAATTGATCAATCTGGAAGAAGACGGATGTTCGTGGTGCGAACGATGGCATCAGGTGGTTGGTCTCATTCCTGACAACACGCGCGAGAGCAAGTATACCCTGCTCCGTCGGGTTGATGTCCACGAAGATCTCCCCGACGACTTGAGCTTCGTCGTCAAAGGCGGCTATACACCGACGTTCATATTGATCGACGACGATCGTGAAATCGGTCGGATCCGCGACTATTCTGGTGAAGAGTCTTCCTGCGGTTTGCTCGCAAAAAAGATTCGAAAGCGACGTCGTCTAGCAATGTCATGTCACACATCTACTCTTTATCGAACGCAATAGGTCCTGCCGTGTCCCTGCCGAGCTCCTCACTTTTCGCGGATGATGATCAGCTTGACGCCATGGCTGAGAATGCCAAGCAGGCGACGGGTTTGCTGAAGGCGTTGAGTCATGAGGGACGCCTGATGATCCTGTGTTATCTGGCGCACGGTGAAAAGACAGTGACAGAACTCGAGGAAATTCTGTCTTTGCGACAGCCAGCAGTTTCGCAACAATTGGCGCGTCTGCGCGCCGACAATCTGATCGAGGCCCGCCGCGACGGTAAGGCCATCTACTACAGCATCGCGGACGACAAGGCGCGCCGTGTGATGGAAGTCGTCTACGACCTTTTCTGCAGCTCGAACGCCAATTCCTGACAATTGCGTTGTCATAGACAGCGATCGACCTCTATAATATTCAAAATTAGGAATGTAATATTTATGACTTGATGGAAGGTCGCCATGGAGGATTGGCCGACGACCGTCATCGTTGCATTCGCCGGCGTCGTCGGTGGTGTCGTGCTTGGTTTGGCCGCACGTCTCGGGCGATTCTGCACGCTTGCCGCCATTGAAGATGCGATGTTCGCCAACGACTTGAGGCGCTTGCGCATGTGGGCGCTTGCTCTCGCCATCTCAATCGCCGGCGTCGCCATTTTGTCGACCGCGGACGTCGTCAATTTCTCGCAATCCCTCTACCATCGCCTGCCTCCCAATCCTGTCGCATGGATTCTCGGAGGCTTGATGTTCGGCATCGGGATGGCGTTCTGCGGCACCTGCGGCTACGGAACATTGGCGCGTATCGGAGGTGGTGACCTGCGCGCACTCTTCGGCTTCCTGGTTCTTGGTATCGCAGCCTACATGGCCATCGCCGGCCCGACGGCACAGCTGCGTCTGTACGTACTGTCGCCACTGGCCTTCGGTGACAGCTCCGCTGCGCATACATTTCTGCAAGTTGCCGCCGTGGGCCAACTCACCAGCATCCTCTTGCCCTTGGCGATCGCCGTCTGTCTTTGCGCGTGGAGTTTGAGCCATTCCACCTTCAGAAAGTCGACCCGGCATGTCTTCTGGGGCAGCGCGGTGGGCATCGCAATCCTCAGCGGTTGGCTTGCGACGGGCTGGCTTGGCGCCGATCCCTTCGAGCCTCAACCTGTGGTGTCGCACACGTTCTCGGTGCCGCTCGGTCAAACGCTGATATTCTTCATGACGATGAGCAGCGCGACCGTCAGCTTTGGCATTGGCGGCACGT
>JBPCWB010000362.1:0-28415 GCA_051009955.1 Hyphomicrobiaceae bacterium
TGTTGGCAGCATTACCTTCAAAAGCCGCCCATCTGGGCAAAATCCGGCAGCGCTTCCGCTACTCCCTCAGCTTCGAGCCTGTTGTACTTTGGCTGAGTTCTTCGGTCGTGGGCCAGCTACGGACGCGAGCAGGTGCAGCATGCTCCGTTTGGGTCATCAAATCTCAGTCGTATAAGCGGACAGGGCCTCAGGTCGAGGTGCTGCATCGCACCAACGACGCGGTGTCCACTCAGCCGACGTCTGTGGTGTTCCGTTGGTAGCGGAGCCAGCCCAAGAGATGTTTCCGCTTCGTAGAGTCGACCGGAATTCAATGCCCCGGACAGACATGAACACTCTTCGGCTTGGACGCCGCCGACTCTAGCCGAGAGATATCTTGGAAAAGGCGCTGACTTATGAGCTGCAGGAAGAAAAATCCGAACTTTGGATTCTGGAAATACAGCTGTTTGACCTGCGAGTAACTGATTGTAAGCAGTTCTCCGCTTTCGACACACTCGAATGTGAGTGTCCGCTTGTTGTCAGGTGCAATGAGGCCGATTTCACCAATCATCTGACCCGGTCGCACGTCAACACCAATTTCGTTCAGGCGATACCGGCCGGTGACTGAATAGAACACCGCTGACGACAGATCCCCTTTCCTGAACACGACCTCGCCCGCCTTGCAGGATCGCTTGCTCATGAAAGGCTTCAGCCAATCCATGTTTAGGTCACCTTGAGCGGCAGCTTTCACCCTTCTGGTGAGTAGCAGCATCTGGTATAACCGGATCGAATTGAGCGGCAATAAGGTCAAGTGGAGTGTCAGCACCGGATAGATAGGTGCCAATACGCCATAGCTGATGAAGGCAAAGTTAGCGCCAATTCCAATGATACGAAGTGGGATCATTCCCTTCATGGAGAATGTTGCCAGAGTCAAAAGCGCACCAAGGTATCCGAAGACATCAACAATTCCAAAGGGAGGATCCATTTCTCGGCCTTCCTGTCTAACCACCTAGGTTAGTCCGGTGCTGTTGTTGTTCGTTGAAGCGGTCCACAATCAATTCAACTACATTATTTGTGCGAGGACATGGGTTCAAATTCCCAACTCTGGATAAAACAGAGCGTCGACCAAGCAGTCGGATGCTGCGGGCATGATTTGCATATCGATGTATAAGCGAGTTGCTTCATGCAGTGCATTTCATCCCTAGAGCGACTAAATCGATGTCATTTCATGACGCGCACCTATGCGATCAAATATCTTGTCGGCTTCCAGGATAGCGGCTTCGCCATCTACGGCCCGTCCCAGCGCAATTGCAGCTCGACCCCAGGCGCGTCGAGCCCAACCTTCTCCGAGCGGATAGTGGAATTTGGTGGCCGCCTCGATGCCCTTGACGGCCGTTACCAGCGCAAGTTCCGTGTTGTCTGTTTGCCGCTGCGCTTCAGATAAGAATGCCAAGAAGAGACCTTCAAACGGCCGAAAGCCGATCGACTTCATTTCGCGTTGCGCAGTTTCTAGGGCCGCCAGCGCACGAGCGTCGTATGCCCGTAAGTATGCGTATGCTCGAAAACCCATCGCATACGCTCGACTGGTTGGGTCAGGTGCGAGACGGACAGCTTCCTCCGCTTCCTCAATTGCCATTGCTCCGTCGCCACAACAGGCGAACGCCCATGCACGCAAAAACTTTGCATAGCACTTCAAGCGATCGTCGGCGATGGCAGTCGCAATTTCACTGGCTCTCTCGCCTCTGGTGACAGCATTTTCGAAATCACCGATCGTTATCTCGACCATGCCTTGATAGAATTCGCTCATACCCAACCAGTACGGTTCGCTGCACTGTTTGAGTATCTCGATGGAGCGGCGCCCAGCCTCATTAGCGGCATCAATGGATCCAGTTAGGCACTTTTCGAGACAGAGGGCGCCGTATGCCTTTCCAAGAGTAGCGCTATCCTCTACGGCTTCAGCCTGAGAAATAGCATGGCCAGCGGATAACGAAGCCTCATTGTAGCGTGCTAGCCTAAGTAACATGTGGCTGAACCAAAATAGACAAGGTCCGGTTGTCTTTGGGAGATCGCCTCTTTCAAGCACCGCCTGCTCGTCGCACATAAGGCTGACGCTCTCGTCAAATCTACCGATAAGGTAGAGCGTTTGGGACAACCGCAGCTTCACGTTCAATCGGTAGCGAGTCTGGTCTGGCTCAGTTTCTAAAGCGTCAAGCAGACACAATGCACGGCGCAGAGATTGTTCGGCATCTGTGAGCGCATAGGCCCGCAGCGCCCGGTCCACAACGATGATCGAATACTTAACCGCATTCGAAAAGTCTTCAGCACGTTCGAAGTGATGAGCGAGAACGGCAGCTAGATCATTCACGTCGCCGGGGAACAATTGCTCGATCGCCTTTGCAGCATCGAGATGAAGCTGACGCCGCCGCGACAGTAGCAAGCTTTCGTACGCAGCATCCTGAATTAGTGCATGTCGAAAACCAAGAATGCGGTCTTCTTCTTCAATTCGTCGATAGAGAAAATGAACTCGTTGAAGCTCGCCAACAAGTTCATGAATACTCTCCTGGTTTTGCCATAGAGCTTCGAGAACGCCGAGGCGGAACTCGCGCCCCAACACGGAAGCGGTTTGCAACGCATGGCGAGAAAGTTCGGGCAAGCTATCAATGCGTGAATTCAACACCCCCTGAACTGTGTCCGGCAACCCTGAACCAAGCCCGCCAGCGGCGACCATTCTTGAGAGTTCTTCGATGAAGAGCGCATTACCTTGCGCCTTCTCGGTTACGAACTCCGTCAGCCGTGGTGTGGATGCATCTTCGCCTACAACCTGTTTGAGCATGGTCAGGCTTTCATCCCGACTGAGCGGCGATAGGGTTACTTGAGTGACGAATGCCTGTCCTGCCCAAGGGGCGCGATACTCGGATCGATGGGTCGCAATAACAAAAATGCTCGTGGCATCGATTTGATCAACCAAAGCCGCCAACAACGCTTCGGAGGCATTGTCGATCCAGTGAATGTCTTCGATTGCAACGACGATTGGATTGGCGCTGCTGAGCTGACTTAAGAAGTCTATGACAGCTTTGAACGTCCGTGCCTGGCGAACATTGCTCGCAAGATGATGGATCTGATCACTTTCGTGCAGGGCATCAAGGAGGTACAACAAGTATGGAGCTGAGGACGACGAAACTTCGTTGTCTCCAACCAACCTTGAAATCGCACCAGCTTTATCAGCACAACTGTCGTCTTCGCGTATCCCGGCCAATCGTTTGATTAGATCTATGATTGGATGATAGGGCGTTTGTTTGCCATACGATAAGCACTGTCCGCGTAACACCAGGGTGTTTCCGACTTGCTGCAGGAATTCGTGCAGCAGTCTTGATTTTCCGATTCCTGCTTCGGCGCCGACCAATACTGATTGTCCACTGCCCGACTGAACTTGTCGCCATCGGGCAAGCAGAATTGAAAGCTCTTCCTTTCGTCCAATCAGCGGGTAGATCGACTGTTCGTGAGTCGCTTCGAAACGACTTTTGGTTTGGTTGGCTCTATCAACCTGCCAGACAGTAGTTGGCCTCTCGAAACCCTTCAATTCGTGCTGCCCCAACGAGCTACATTCGAACGTCTGTTGCAGCAGCCGTCGCGTGCTTTCGTCTGCGGCGACCGTATTTGGCTGTGCAATCGTCTGAATGCGTGCCGCAAGGTTCATCGTGCGGCCGGCCGCGCTACCCTCCGCCCACTTTCCAGGTGAAACCATTGCTTCGATAATGACGGAGCCGCTGGCGAGACCAACGCGCACTTGGATAGGCTTCTGTCCTGCAGTATCGATCTTTTTCGCTGCATCGATGATCGCAAAAGCTGCATGCACCGCTCGCTCGGCATCATCTTCGTGGGCTTTCGGATAACCAAAGTAGGCAACAACACCATCGCCGAGGAAGTTTTCAATCTGACCTCCAATTTCCGAAATCTCCTCTTTGCAAACCTTGTAGTATGTGTTGAGCAGTTCCCTAAGGTGTTCAGGATCAAGATGGTCGGCGAGTTCTGTCGATCCGACTAAATCGCAGAACATAACCGTCACGTAGCGACGTTCCGCGCTGACCGGCACTGTTCTGCTCGCCTCTGCCGGCGCAGCTTTCGCTTCAACGCCTGGCTCGGATGAATCGCCTGCACGAGTTGCCTCTGCGCCGTCAAGCGACAACGTGCGAATTGCACGAGCGATCTTCTTGCGCTGACCTAGAGAAAGTCCAAGAGAAGCTAGATCTTCTTCTGTTATTTCAGGCAGAATGGAAAGATCGATGTCATTCTCTGCGAAGATTGACTGGTGCTGTTCCAGTCCATGCCGCCTGAGCCATTCGGCTATCCCGTCCATCATTCTCACGCCCGGTCTTGGTAGCAGGCACGCAATATTGGTGTTCGACTGGCAATCTTCTTGCGGTGGTGAGTTGTTTTAGGTGTTAGTCTTTTTGAAACGGCCTGCCGCGGCTGGCTCGCCTGCTTGACAATGCGTATTGATTACAATTCACAATAGATCTGCACTTAAGCAACCGCCTGATCTGTTCGACCATCAATTGCCGCACGAAGTTTCGCTGCCGTCTCAGCCAGGATGGGTTGTTCGGGGTTCTTGGCCGGCCACGTCAGGCAAACACCATCATCCTGCTGGCGTGGAAGAACATGCAGGTGAAAGTGCGGGACTGTCTGAAACCCGGCGGCGCGGTTCGCCTGCAGTATCGTCAGGCCGTCAGGCTTGAATGTCGCATCGATCGCCTTTGCGACGCGATTGGCCACGCTGAAAGCCCGGGCAGCAATCGACTCCTGCAGCTCCATCATCGTAGCAGCATGATGCTTGGAAAGAACCAGGCAATGCCCCTGATTAACGTGTCCAACATCCACAATCGCCAGAATGTCATCGTCCTCGTACACTTCGTGAGACGGAATTTCACCTCGGATTATCTTGCAAAAAACACAGTCCGACATAACCTGCTCCACTCGATATGGGTATGCATTGTCATACAAATACACGGCGAGCGTTCCAGCAGCGCAATTCAATCGTGACTCGAGCGTGACTCTGGCGGGAGCAGATTGTAGATTTCCCAGCAAATTCATTTTGAAACAGGGTGGTGACAGTGCGAGCCACTCCATCACACATTACTCTATTTGGCGGATTCTCGGCAGTTCGATCAGATGGTGAGCCGGTTCGACTTACCAGCACTAAGGGAGTTGCGCTGCTGGCTTATTTGCTTCTTAACGCTCCGCGGGCTCAGATGCGCGATCGCCTCGCTGACCTGCTTTGGACGGACCACGCGCGCGATCAGGGACGTGCAAACCTGAGACAGACGCTGACAAGAATTCGGCGTGCCTTCCATCCCCTCAAAAACATTTTGCCTACCGACAAGCATTCCGTATCAGTCAGTCCATCCCTGCTGGTAACTGACGCTTTCGAGTTCAGCGCATTAGCCAGATCGGACCAATCGACAGACTGGGCAACCTTGTTGGACCTCTATTCTGGAGAGCTGCTTGCCGGATTAAACGTCGATGCTCCAGCCTACGACGAATGGTTACTAGTTGAGCGCCAGAGTTTCGCAGATCACGCACGCTCAATCGCCTTGAAGCTGTTAGATTCCAAACTTGAGGAGCGTGATCAGGAAGGAGCAATATCTGCTGCGCGAAGAGTCTTGGCGTTAGATCCTTATCACGAACATACCCACCGTAACCTCATGACGTTGCTGACCGAAAGCGGTCGACGCAGTGCGGCGCTATCACACTTTGACCGGCTTCAACAATCCTTGCTCGATGAAATCGGTGTTGAACCACAGCCACTGACGTTTGAACTTCGTGATCGTATTGCAGAGGGTGGCGCCAACGTTCTGGCTCATCCTACAGGTTCGATGAAGAGTGCGCTGGAACGCGCGATCAAAGAACTGCGCGACGCCGCGGACAGAGCTGCAAGTCGTGGCGAACATGCAGAGGCAGAATTGCTGCTGGACGGCACGATGGCCGTCATAAATCACGCCACGTCAGAATTTGCGGGTAAGAAGATTGCGCTCCATTGGTCGCTATGCCAGGGGCACCTTGCATCTGGTCGATTCGACGAAGCAATGAATAATCTCGAGGAAATCATCGTCCTTGCCGATAGTACGAAGGACTCAGATTGGCTGTCACGGGCGCTGTCTGAGAAGGCACAACTACTGAGATTGTCTGGTTGTCTGAATGAGAGCACGCAAACAGCCCGCCGTGCAGTTGCTGCAGCACGAGGCTGTGCGGACCTTCTCATCGGCATTCAAGCAAACCTTAGGCTTGCAACAATTCAATTCGCGACCGGAGAATATCGGCGCGCATTGGCGAGCTTGCTTGCAAGTTATGAAACGATCGTCAACCAGCCGGACGCAGCTTTCAAATCCGAAGAGTTGTCAGAACTGACTGTCCGAAATTACTCTTGGCTGACATGGACATGCGCAGAACTCGGTCGCTATCAAGAGGCGGAATTCTACGGTACACAGGGCCTCAAAGTGGCTGACGCAAACGCTCGAATTTACGGGCGGGTTCACGCCAGAACTGCTCTTGGGATACTGCATCTACGTTCTCAGAATTTCGCTGCGAGTGTCCATAGCCTGCAGGAAGCGCAGGGGCTCGTGAAAGAATCCGATCTCAGACTCTTCGATGACTTTATCGTGCCGGCACTAGCCTGCGCTTTAGCTGAACAGGATCAGATTGATGCCGCTCGCGCGCTATTCCTCGAATTTCGTCCCAATACGGAAAGTTCGATCGTGCTGAGCGCAATGGCCGATGCAAATCGACTAATCGATCGTTCTGATTTGGCTGCACAACAGGCACGGCGAGCTGTCAGCCTTGCGCGTGCCGCCGGTTTTAAAGGAGATCGGGGTTGGGCACACCGGTCCTTGGGCTTGGCGTTATTTGCGGCAGGCCCCGTTGATGATGCACGACAAGAATTGAAGGAGGCCGAAGCGATTGCCATGAATCTCGGAATGATGTCGTTGCAGGACTATATCATTCGTGACTTGAGGGTGGTGCAAAGCGAGTTGCGTTAGTCAGCCAAGTTGAACGGCCGTCAAGCCAGGTGCGTGAAGCCAAGCACATCTATTGCCGAGTGCAGTGATACGCACACGATTACCTGTCTTGCGGACACTGCCTTCAACGACGTAGCGGATGCCGAGCTCACGAGCTATCCAAGTGATGTCAATGACGCAGCCCTCATAGTTGTCAGGTCGGTTCGTCCGGGCTTATGTCGCGGTGTTCTCGAAGCATCGCGATCATGCCATAAACGGCGGTGATGATCGCGAGCGCCAGGATGATCAGCGTGATTGGACGCAGCATAACGTTTGACAGTTCCCCCTGGTGAATCGTGAGGGCCCTAGCCAAGTTCTGCTCAATGATCGGTCCCATTACAAAGGCCAGCACGATCGGCACGACCGGGATCTCAATCTTCTGGAAGATATAGGCTATCGCGCCAATGGCAAGGACCATCAGAACATGCGCAAGATAGTTGTTGAAGGCGTAGGCACCCAAAACAATGAGCAGTAGAACGAACGGACCCATCAGACGCCGAGGGACGCGCGCAATAGCTGCAAACACGCTGGTCCCGAAGAAGCCAACCAGCAACAAGCCGAGATTGATCATAATGAGACCGGTGAACACCGTTGCTATCAAATCCGGCGCTTCTTTGAACAGTAGCGGCCCGGGCACCACGCCCTTGCTGATCAGCACCCCCAGCAGAATGGCCGCCGCGCCCGACCCGGGAATGCCCAACGCCAGCGAAGGTACCAGCGTACCAGCTACGACAGCGTTGTTTGCCGTCTCTGGTGCGGCGAGCCCCTCCTCCACGCCCGTGCCAAATTCTTTCGACCGTTTTGACCAGCGTTTTTCTTCACCGTAGGCGATAAGTGCACCGATCGACGCGCCGGCCCCCGGTATTGCGCCAATGGCCGTACCGATCAGGCTGCAGCGGATCCACGTCGGGACCAGTCGTCGCGCATCAAGCAAGGTCACACGGTTGCGCTGCTTTTCTGCGTCCCTTGATCCACCGACCGCGGTTCGCGTTTCAATTGTTCTGCGATGATCGATCAACAAGCGGTAGGCCTCTGGTCCGGCCAGAAATCCGATGATGACGACCACCAGCGGTACGCCTTCCATGAGATAGGATTGGTCGAACGAAAATCGGATACCGCCAAAACCGGAACTGCCAATCGTCGCGATCAGAAGTCCGATGCCTGTGGCGAGAAACCCTCTGGCCGCATCCCTGCCGAAAAAACTGCCGATGATCGACAAGCCGAAGACGCCTAAGGCAAACATTTCTCCGGGCCCGAACATCAACCCGAAATACGCGAGCGACGTACCGCCGAATATGAAAATCAAGGTGCTCGTCATACCGCCGATCACGCCGGAATACAGCGAAATGCGCAGAGCTTTCTTTGCGAGACCCTTCTTGGCCATTTCATAGCCATCGAGCACGGTCACCGACTGCGCCGGTGTGCCAGGCGTGCGAATCAGAATGGCGGGAATGGAACCGCCGTATTCCGCAGCTGAATAGATTGCGAGGAAAAACAGAATGGCCTGATCTGTCTGCATGGCGAATGTCAAAGGAAACAGCAGGGCCAATGATTGCGAACTGCCAAACCCGGGAAGCGCACCGAACAGCATACCCAGAAAGACGCCGGCAAGGAGTGTCACCAGCATGATGGGTGCCAATGTGGCCTGCATCGCGCCGAAAAGATTGGTGATGATATCCATTTATTCCGACATCCAAGGTTATTGGATATAAAGCGGCAGAACCTTGAGCGGCAGCTGAACCTTCAAGCCAAGCCCAAATGCAGCCCAAAGAATCAACATCGTCAACAGAGCCAATCCCGTGCCGACGGCCAACGCTTCTTGCCATGACAGATCGACTTTGAGCCGCGGCAAGAGCAGGATCAGAAGAAACGCGAAGGTGGCTAGTTCAAAACCGATCGGCTCCAAGAGCATGCCATAAGCCACGCCGATCGCTACGACGAAAATGAACTCCGCAATGTGAAACCGTATGTCACTACCGTAATGGGATCGGACGGCCGAAGCCGTTATGCCACGCAAAAGGACGATCGCACCCCAAAACATCGTGAAACCAAGCACGAGCCGAGGAAAGAAAGCATCACCCGGATAGCCGGGCAACAGCGGCGGAGCCATGTTGTAGGTTTCGTAGAACAAGTACCCAAGGCACACCATGATAACGAGCGTAACCACAAACACGGCCGGCTGCTTGGGCACGACTGTGCCGGCATCTTTATCGTTGGTGCCGTCGCCATTGGATGTCATCTAGATTGCCAGGTGCTGGGTCGGGAACAGAATTGCAGGCAGAAAAATGGTGGTGAAGGTGCAACCTTCACCACCATCCTGGTCGAGCACTTACGGCTTGATGATTTTGTGTTTGATCATGAATGCCCGCGCTTCCTTGAGGCCGTCACGGAAATAGCTGTCCAGCTTCTGGCGGTCGCCATGGAACTCCGCAATAACATGCGGTTGGCGCGACAGATACTTTTTGTAGGCTGCCGACTGCGTAACCGCTTTGGCCGACGAAGCCAGTTTATTCATGGCCTCATCAGGCGTACCCTTGCGGACCATGAAACCTTGCCATTGATGTGGAATGGTGTATTTGGCACCCAACTCCGCAATGGCAGGCACGCCCTTCCATTGTGGATCATCCAGTCGGGTCTCGTTGAGCAAGGCCAGCGGGCAGACAGTTCCGGCCCTGATGTGTGAGTTCCACTTGCCGGGCTGGGCAAAGCCAACCCTTAGGTGCTTGCCAACAACGTCCTTAACCACTCCGCCGGTGCCACGATAGGGAATGAACCGAACATTGAGACCCATATCATTGTACAGCGCGACGTGGTGACGGTGATGGTTGGAACCAACCTTGTTCGATCCCATCGCCAGCTTGCCGGGGTTGGCCTTCGCGTAGCTGACGAGATCCTTCCACGACTTGATATCCGGATCATCGCAGCGCACCGCGATACCATAAAGATGCTTTTCGACACGACCGAGTAAGACGAAGTCATCAAACGTCTTCTGGTAGTGTGGCAGATTGAAATAGCCTTTGAAGCTCGCACTCACGTGCAAGAGCGTGTAACCATCCGCAGGCTTGTTGGCAACGTAAAGGGTGGGCTCGTGATTGGAACCGCCGCTCTTAAAGATGACGTTGACGGGTGCACCCAGGTGCTCCGGTTTCTTTAACTCCTCCGCCATCATCTGACACCAACGCGCCGCGCCCGAACCGGGCTTCGTCGTGCAAACAAGTTCGATTGCTCTGTCTGGGAATTTGGCGACGGCACTCGTCAGGCCCGCCTGAGCTCCAAGGCCGACGGCAAATCCTGCCGCCAGCAAAACTGGCTTCACGCGATTGTCGATCATCATTTCCTCCTTTGGTGAGTCTTCAGAGCCTACGTCAGGCAGCCCACACTCTGTCGACGGTAGCGCTCGTATTGTCGAGCATTCAAGCGTCCGACAGGACCGCACGAGCAAGGGTTGGGCCCTGACGGTCGGGCAAGATCGGCGACTATTCGTCAAGCGTTACCAGCTTCAAAACAGGTTGCAGTACCGGCGGTCCGATCCGTTCACCGTGGTTCATACTGTAAACCGTTATTGCAATTAATGACAATCTGCAAAATGATGCTGCAGTCGATCGCCGTGTCACTCACGCGCAGAACAAGCAACGTTGAGGAAACAAGATGACGTCACCAGATATTCTCATTGCTTCGAGAGTTCCGCCTGCGAGCCTCGCGCATCTTGAAGAGAATTTTAATTGCCACAAACTTTACGAGGCCGACGATCGAGATGCATTCCTCGGACCGCTGAAGGACAAAATACGTGGCGTTGTGACGACAGGCTTGAGGGGCTATGACCGCGCCCTGCTAGAGGCATTACCGAAATTGGAAATGATTTCGATCCATGGTGCGGGGTTGCAGGCCTGCGATCTGCAGGCCGCCAAGGACCACAACGTTATCGTCACCAACACACCGGACAATTCCAAGATTGCAGTCGCCGAACTCGCGATTGCACTGATGCTCGCCGCAGCGCGCCGGGTCAGTGAATCGGATGCCTTCGTAAAGTCAGGTGAATGGGCTTCCCGCTCATTCGGTAAGACGGGTACGGGTCTTTATGGCAAAGCGTGCGGTGTCGTCGCCCTCGGCACCATCGGGCGGGCAGTTGCGGACAGGGCCAGCGCATTCGGCATGGACGTCGCCTATTTCGGGCCGCGCAAGAAGAGCGACGCGCCTTACCGCTACGTTAGCGACGTCACCGAGCTTGCGCGCGACAGCGACTTTCTAATTCTCTGCTGTCCCGAGTTGCCGGAAACGAGAGGCTTGATCACTGCCGACGTACTAAATGCATTGGGGGCCGATGGCATCCTCATCAACGTCTCACGCGCCATCGTCACAGATGAGCCCGCATTGATCAAAGCGCTGCAGGACGGCACGATAAAAGCTGCGGGTCTTGATGTCTTCATGAACGAACCGAATATTGCAGCGGAATTTCTTGAGTTATCCAATGCTGTTCTCGTGCCGCACATTGGTACGGCCACATCTGACATCATGAAGATCCGTAAGGAGCTGACTGTCGCCAACCTCAAAGCATTTTTTGACGGAAGTGACGTCACGAACCTCGCAAAATAGATGTGTGCGAATGCGGCGCAGCGTCAGTCGTCCGCCAGTGACCAGGACTTGTAGTCGACGTTGATTACGTCCTTTTCATGCCCCTTGCGCCGGTCGACGAAGATCTTGCCATCTTTCATGACCATCTTGATGTTCTCGCGCGGCTGCAGAACCGTGATGTCTTCGGCGGGATTGCCGTTGACGAGCACAATGTCAGCACACTTGCCGACATCGAGTGTTCCGATGTCTTTGTCGAGATGCACGGCTTCGGCTGCATTCTTGGTCGTCGTGAGGATAGCTTCCATCGGGGTCATGCCGAGATTGACGTAGATCTCCAGCTCTTTGGCATTGGACCCCATGTCGGGCTCCTGACCCATGTCAGTTCCCATGAAGATCTTGACGCCAGCTTTGTGCATTGCCTGAAAGGTTTCGAATGTAAACGGCTGGATCTTGCGCATTTTTTCCAGAGTGAAGGCTGACGTACCGGTCTGACTGCGAACCTCGATGGCAAGATCTGTCCGGTGGAGAAGCGTCGGACAAACGGGGATATCGTGCTTGACGATTTCTTCGATCATCTCATCGCTGTGGAAGACCATGTGCTCGATCGTATCGGCTTTCGCATTGATGGCCATGCGCTGCGCTTCTGGCGTGAAGCAATGGACCGAGCAGTAGGCATGCTGCGCGTGCGCCTCATCGCAGACTGCATCAATCTCTTCCTGCGTGTGGTTGCGTACGTCGGGACTTTCCTTGTCGGTGCCACCACCACCGGAAGCGCTAGTTTTTAGCCAGTCCGCACCCTTCAACAAGTTTTGGCGCGCTAATTTGCGCACCTCCTCGACCCCGTCGGCCGTTGCATCAGGGTTGCGCAGTGCTGCGCGCGGCATAATTAGGTCGAGATGCGATCCCGTTCCAACCGTGAATGCCGCAACGATGAGGCGCGGACCAGGAAAAATGCCAAGGTTGATGGAATCGCGAACGGCAATCGTGTGATCGGTCAGCAGGCCGCGCGTCGACATGAGACCTTCATCGCGCAGCGTTGTGAAACCGCGTTCGAAACACAACTGTGAATGAAACAACATGTACAGCTGCTGCAATTCTGGAGAGATCTCGTACTGGGCGACGCGATAATTTCGAAAGGTGAGGTTGTTGAACTGACCGATATGAAGGTGCAGATCCATCATCCCCGGCATGGCCGTCAGGCTCGGTTCGTCGATGATGTTCGCTTCGGCCGGAATAGATACACTGTTCGCCGGACCTACGGCTGTAATGCGGCCCCCTTCGATGACAATGACCCCGTTGTCAGTGACCGATCCGCCGTTGCCATCGATCAATTTCCCGACTTTGAGCGCGGTGGTTGCCTGCTTTGCCATGATGGTCGCTGTTGCTCCGGTTGCTAAATCTTTGCCCTGCCGAATTCCGTCAAACGGAGCGGCGCGCAGTCTCTTGAAGTCGGTTTACAGTATAAACCGTCAGTTTATTTTCGGGCAAGCGTCTAATCACTGGCCATTGGCGCTTGGCTGTCATCGCGTGCTGCACATCGGAGATGAGCTGACCACATCCTTTTCATGGACGAAGAGGATCGTCATCTCTCCGGGAAATGCGTCGTATCCAAGCTCAATACTTGCAATTGCTCGTACCGAACCGGAGGGCGGCGAGGGCGACCTTGGCGCCACGATCCAATAGTGTTCGTCCCATCAAGATCGAGAGTATGGCATGCGTTTCGGCCTGCCCGTATGTCGTTTGGTCCAAGTCAGGCACCGTTCTGTACGAGGCTTCCCAGCTGACAGCTGTGGCTCGACGCACGCATTCGCCAGGCGCACCAGCTAGCCCCCCTTGGGGCAACGGGGAAATGAAGTCGGTCAATCGAATTGAATTCCAGGCCTCAAGCATCCAGTCCACTAAGCGACGCTTCAACTGGCTGAATGATTCTCGGTATTTGCCTCACGCCGGCAGGCCCATGCGTCGACGGACCTCGACAACTCTTGAGTTCGCTATTGAGCCGGATCCTGAGTGGAGCGAACTCAAGAATAGGATCATCGATGCCAATGAGCGAGCATGCCTTTACAGATTAAATCTTGGTTGGCAGACCTTTGACTATGCCATAATAGAATCTCAGAATTTTCGCGACGCGAAGCTCGGAGAGTTGCCATGTCTGGCCTCAGTCAAGAACAAATCAGCAGCTATCGATCCGATGGATACTTATCCCCTTGTGACGGCGTGGCATCCCAAGACGTCAGTCGATATCGTCAAAAACTGTCAGAAACCGAGGCTCGATTGGGTGGACCAATCATGAGCTTGGAAGGCAAGTATCGTCATAACATGCACCTACTGTGTGGTTGGGTCGACGAGCTGGCTCGGACGCCCGCCATATTGGATGTGATCGAAAGTTTGCTGGGCCGAAATCTAGTTCTTTACACCAGCCGAATGTTCATCAAAGAGGCGAATACCGAAGGATTTGCCGCCTGGCATCAAGACTCAACCTACTTTGCACTCCGGCCTTATGACCATGTTACGGCCTGGGTGGCGCTGTCCGATGTAACGAAGGAAAGCGGGCCATTGGAGTTTGCCAAAGGCAGCCATATCCGCGGCCAGCTGATGCAGAAGAGCAAGATGGTCGAAGGCAGTGTGAATACCGCGGGCCAGATCATCGTTGAATGGTTTGACAAAACTCAGACGGACTTTGGCATCCTTCGTCCAGGCCAGTTTTCGCTGCACCACACGTGTTGTGTTCATCAGTCGGGACCCAACCGATCAAATGGGCCGCGGATCGGTATTGCGTTGAGCTATGTATCGACGCGGACCCAGAATGTCGGTTCGGTCCGCATGCCGGCGACCTTGGTGCGGGGCGAGGATCAGTGTGGGAATTTCGATATGCAGCCCCGACCCAAAGTTGATTTTGGCGCCGAAGAAACGGCGCGCCACGATGCATCGCATCAGCTGTATCTGAAGAATTTCTACGAGCAGTTGGACCTGCACGAAGCCAAGCTTCCGGAAGTTCTGGACTTGAATGTGTGAGAGCCTACAAACTGTGATCTGGTCGAGCTGACTATCTCCAATTCGCAAGAGCGTCACACGAGCGGGCCTTCGTTCCAGCAGGGCGCCAAGAAGCGTGTTGTACTTTGGCGAATAGGTGAGCGGCGCAATCGTCGCGAATGGTCTAAATGACTCAGAGGAGTATCCACCAGTAGTAGCGGTCTAACCTGCACCGCCTCTCGCAGAGGCAAGAATTCAATTGCGATGCCGGTCTGGGTATCAATGGACACGAACGTCATCGCATTAAGAGCCAGATTTCGGGTCCTTGTTGGATCAACATACCGCCTGCTTAGAGCAGATCCGATCGAAATCCACTATTTTGTACTCACGGCTAAGGCCTATCGACTCTGACCGTCATCAAGTTCGACCTCTGCACGTCGTTCCCAGAACCGGACGATTTCGGTTTGGTCAACGTCGCCGCCGAGTTCATTTGCCGCCCTGGACCATAGTTCGCTCACTGCATTGGCAAGCGGCACCTCCATATCGACCGAACGTGCAATGCTGGTCGCGATGTCAAGGTCCTTGGCGATAAGCCCGAGCTCCATGCGGCTGTCGAATGTACGGGTGAAGACCTGCTTGCGGATCTTCTTGTGATAGGGGTGATTGCGGTCGAGCGTTGCCGCTTCCAGCGCCTCGCGCATTGTACGATCTTCGAGACCAAAGCGTTTGCCTGCAACCAGGGCCTCCATATAGATGCTCATTACGGCGGCATTGACGTAGTTGTTGAGCGCCTTCATCGCGTGTGCGGCCCCCAATGCTCCGCAATAGAACGTCTTGCGGCCCACGGACGAGAAAATGGGCGCCAGTCGATCAACCGTCGCGCGTTGGCCTGCCGTCAGGATATCGAGACTACCATCTTCGGCAAACACGACCCCGCCGGCGACGGGCGCGTCGACGAGGGCAATGCCGTGGTCGGCCAGTGCGGTGCCAAGCGATCGCGTATCGTTCGGATCGGACGTGCTCATGTCGACGACAATCGCGCCGGGCCTGAGGTTTGCCGCTATGCCATGTTCGCCGATCAGCACGTCGCGTACGATTTGGCTGGTCGGCAACATCGTTATCAAGACCCTCGCGCGCTGCGCGAGTTCACTGAGATCATTCATCGGATCGACATGAACGGTATCTCGAAAGCGCGCTGCGACGTCCGGATTCTGATCGTTCGCCAGAACTTCGAAACCAGCGCCGACGAGATTGCGCGCCATCGGGTGACCCATGCGCCCAAGTCCAATGAATCCGATTGGCGAGAGTTGATTTGTGGAGGTACGACCAGTTGCTTTCAAGGAGTTCATGAACGTTTATCTTTCCAACTCTGCTATCGATTTACGTCGTGCGCTGCGCATTGCATTCGTCACTGATCAGTCATCGTGGACCCGGCCACGACGCCATCGCGGTTCTGCTCAGCCGACCAGGAGCTTACTGTTTAGCTCCCGTTGACGCAGCCTGGAAGGTCCCTCAACCGTCGTACTCAGATTGGCGACCAATCACAGCGTTGCGAAGGCATCCCAGTTTCGTGCATTTGAGACTGCCGCCAGAGGGTGACATGAAGAGCAAGTTTCGTGAGCGCAGCAAATAAGACCGGCGGGATCAGTCTCGGCAAAGCAGCTACTGCTGCGTCCCGATATCTCATTACGCCAGGCATGGATATCATCGGCTACGACGACGTGTCGGTGGCGCGCCTGGTTACGGCCGCTTAAGGTGAACTCGCGGCAGTTCTGGGTGGTTTGACAGCCAAGGATGCAGATGTTTTCGGTTTGCTGTCGCTGAAACGCTCGACGCCGACGCCCGTGGGCAGCGTCTTGGCGAAATGATGCGGCTGCGATCAATGCCGTGCGCGAGCGGATCGCCGACATTGCCATCGAGGGCTAACGTTGTTCGCCGAATTCGCCAAGCCAACTAACGTCTTGCGAACCGAAGGTTCACAGGGTAAAATTTTTTGGCGATGCGACAGACCACGCCATCCGGCCGCGTGGAGATTGTCGGATCGTCAGATTGGACGGAGAAGGTTTGCAGATATCCGTCTGACGCCGGAGCTTGCGGCCATGGTTTGGACGACACCGACGCTTAGGATGCTGTGCGGCCTCGAACTCACCGGTTGGGCTGGAGAAGCTTTCTACGAAACGAGAAAGAAAGGCCGCTTCGGTCCCCAAAGAATTCGGTAACGAAACTGGACCGATGATTTGGCTTGGCAGACCTGGGCACGATGACGGGGTCTGCCGAATTTACGGAGGAGACAACGAATGACCATCAAACGTCGTGAATTTATCCAGGGGGCAGTCGCCACGTCAGCTGCCACAGTCTTTTCACCTGCCGTGCTGCGTGCGGCTGGCAACTTCCCAAACGGCCCGGTGCAGCTGATTGTGCCGTTCAAGCCCGGTGGCGGGTCCGACCGCACGTTTCGCTTGTTCGCGCCTTATCTTGCCGAAGCGCTCGGCAAGCCCGTCAATATCGTCAATATCGCCGGCGGTGGTGGCTGGGTCGCCTGGCAGCAGATGGCGCGCTGGTCACCCGACAAGGATGATCACAAGCTTGGCACTCTGAACTTCCCTCACGTATTCTCATATCTTGATCCGCGTATGAAGCGCACCGAAACCGTCGACAGCTTCAACTTCCTTGCCTGGCAGTCGCTTGATCCGTGCGTCTGGGCAATTCGTCATGATGAGACGCGGTTTACCGATCTTCCGAGTTTTCTCGCCTACGTTGACAAGAACCCTGGCAAGATCACGATGAGCACGACTGCTGTTGGCTCCGACGATCACATGGGAATCGCGTTTGCGGAGAAATTCATTCCGAACTTCAAGGTCAAGAAGCTCTACGCCAATGGCGATAGTAAGAAGATTCAGGAAACAATTTCCGGCGTGTCCGATGCTGTCGCCGGCAACGTGGGCTATTACGCGCCTTACGTGAACGACAAGAAGCTCAAGTTCATTTGCACGCTGCATCCTGAACGCTACAATCTCACGCCGGACGTGCCGACGTTCAAGGAAGTGACCGGAAAAGACAACGTCTCCTTTGCCGGGCGTACGATTGTCTGTGCACCGGGTATGGCAGCTGAAAAGAAGGCGGTTTATCTGGCTGCGATCGAAAAGGCGATCACGAATCCAGAGTATCTGGCCAAGGAAGCCAAAAACAAGAACAACATCCTGTTCATGAAGGGTGGCGACATATCGAAAAAGATCGAGGCAACGAAACAGTACGTTGAGTCGGTCCGTTTCTGGGAGCAGAAGACCTAATCGCTTCCTATTGCACGGCGGCCCGCCGCCGGTTGGGACACGCGGTTGCGACTCGGTCGGATTCGCCCGTTCCCCTATCGCCTAGAGCTGTGTCCGTCCCATTGCGATGCCAGGGTGGGCACAGTTATTCTGTCAGAGAGCGCTAGGTCTGCCCCGCGCTCTTCATGGTGAAAATAGGCAAGCGGAGCGTCAACTCACATGCTCACGATCTGGGGCGAGCGAATTGCCGCCGTACTTTGCAGCCTTGCCGCAATATACATGATCTATCTGGCATGGGATTTTCCGGCCAACGGTGAGCGCTTCCCGGTCTTTACCTGCAGTGCGATCATATTTACGTCGATCCTGATGATCATCCGAACGGTGCTTTCCCCAGGCGTCTTCGTCGGGACGTTCGAGAAGTCGATTGCATTCGAAGATGTTCAGCCGTTGCTGCTGACAGGTGCAACTGTCGGCTACGTCTTGCTGATATTCGAACTGGGATATTATGTAAGTTCGCTGCTGTTCCTGATCATCATTTCGCTACTCGTGGGCGTGCGCAATGCCAAGGTCTTGGCACTCACGGCGATGATCACATTCCCATTGATGTATGCGTTTTTCGAGCTCTTCCTCAATGCCCAGATGCCCAGGGGGCTCTTGATGTGATGCAACCCGCCGCCCTCGGCGCCGAATTTGTTCGCCGCCTCAAAGCTATCCGTTCGGAGAGCAGCGAATGAGTCCGGAAATCCTCGGCTATGCGTTGAACGTGCTGACAGTTGCCAACCTCGGCGCCATGCTGACTGGTGTCGCGGTTGGCTTGGTCATAGGTGCCATCCCGGGACTGAGCCCACCGATGGCGATCGCGTTGTTGATTCCGGTGTCGTTTCAACTTGCGCCCGATACCGCGATCATTCTGCTCGTTTCCTGCTACGCCGCCGGCATTTACGGCGGATCGTTTTCTGCGATCCTGCTGCGTGCGCCTGGAACGTCGGCCTCGGCCGCCTCCGCGATCGAAGGCTATGAGCTCACAAAGCGCGGCAAGGCCGTCGAGGCGATCCGCATCTCGACCTTTGCGTCGGTCGTCGGCGGCCTCATCTCAGGCGTCGCCCTGATGTTGCTGGCTCCACCCCTTGCAGAATTCTCGCTGCTGTTTGGTCCTTCCGAGTTCTTCTTGGTTGCGCTCCTCGGTCTGACGTCGATCGCCGCTGTCACTTTCGGTGCCCTCTATCGTGGTCTGATCGCGGGTTTCCTCGGTCTGCTGCTATCCACCTTCGGGATTGACACTTACTCTGGTTTCCCGCGTTACACCTTCGACTATATTGGCTTCGAAGGCGGCCTCGAGATTTTGCCAGCCATTGTCGGCCTCTTTGCTTTTGCGCAAGGCCTGGAACTTTGCCAGGGTCAGACGACAGGAACGATTTCCGGCAGAACCCGATTGAGCTGGAACGTGTGGCCAAGCTTTGGTGAGATCTGGCATGTCCGCTGGTCGCTGGTGCGCGGCTGGGTTACGGGCCTTGTGATGGGTATCGTGCCGGCAGCCGGTGCAAGCGTTGGTCAGTGGATTGCCTACGCCTGGGAGGTCGGCAATGCCAAGCCCGGCGATCAGTTCGGCCGCGGTGAGATCAAGGGGCTCGCCGCAACGGAAGGCTCGAATAATGGTGTCACCGGCACATCGCTGATCCCGATGTTCGTGCTCGGTATCCCGGGTGGGATTTCCGCAGCGGTGATCTTCGGCGCTCTGATGATTCACGGACTGCAGCCAGGGACGCAGCTCTTCAAGAATCGCCCAGACGTTATCTACACAATTATGTGGGGTTTCCTGTTCGCCAATCTGCTGATGGGTGTGGTGGCGGCTGTTCTCGCCCGCATCATGGCTTACCTGACGCTCTTTCCGCGGGGCATCATCGGACCACTGATCCTTATATTCAGCGTTATTGGTACCTATGCCGGCACGAATAACATCCACAACGTCTGGATCATGATGGGCTTCGGTGTACTCGGCTTCTACGCTCAGCGGTACAGTTTTTCACCTGCCGGCATTCTGCTCGGCCTCATTCTCGGTCCCATCGCTGAAAACGGTTTCCGAGACATGATGACCGTTTCGGATGGTGATCCCTTCACCTACATCCTGGGCCGGCCGATCTCGATTGTTATTGTCATTATGATTGTTGCGGCTCTCTACTTCGCATTCAAACCGAAGGCCTGGGAAGTTGACGGCTCTGCCGACAGTTCAGGATCGGGAGGCGTCGACGATCCGTCCTTGCGACCATAGTTACCGCATCGCATGTGGACGTTCAGGCCGTAGTGAATTGATCATGGTCTTGCATGCGAAAACGAGCGAGAGATGCCCTAAGCGCGGTTTCCGGAATATCACGTGCAATGAGGACGATCCGACTGCGCTCGTCCTCGTCTGGCCAATCGATGAGTTCGTGCGGCGTGTGGAAGACGTGCTGCACGCCATGAATGACCACGGGACCTTCATAACCCGCGACCCGGATCAGTCCCTTGACTCTGAGAACGTCAGGCCCGCGGAGCGCGGTCAGCCATTCGAGCCAGTCTTTGAGCGTCGACCAGGCGATCGGCCCGTCAATGACGATTGAAGCGGACTCGATGTTCCAATTATGCCCATGGTGATGCGCGTGGCCATGATCGTGCTCATGCCCTTGTCCATGTCCATTGGACCCGGACGCTTGCGGGTCTGGCGCCGTCCGCATCTTGGTCGCCTCTACCGATACGATGAGGTCCGGGGAAATGCGGCCATCGCTGACGATTTCGATCGGTGCGGTCAGGTTGAGCGACCGCGTTGCGCGCGTCACAGCACCAATATCCGCTTCGCTCATATCGGCCTTGGTGATCGCGATCAGATCGGCCATGGCCACCTGGCAGCGGGCCTCGTCATAATTGTCGAGCGTCGCAACTCCATTGATACCATCAACTGTCGCAACAATACCTTTCAGGCGGAAGCGTTGCGCTGTCTCGGCATTGCTGACCAGCGTCTGTACAATAGGTGCGGGATCGGCAAGGCCCGTCGTCTCGATAATCACCCGGCGAAATGGCGGCACGTCGCCCTCCGCGACGCGACGTAGAAGGTCTGCGAGCGTATTGACGAGATCGCCACGCACTGAGCAACACAGGCAACCGTTATCCATCAGCACCATCTGGTCTCTAGCACTCTCAACAAGCAGATGATCAAGTCCGATCTCGCCGAACTCGTTGACGACAACGGCTGTATCCGTGAGTTCTCGATCGAGCAGGAGATGATTGAGAACAGTCGTTTTGCCGCTGCCCAAAAAGCCGGTAATTATGGTGACTGGTATTAGGTGTTCCGCCATCGAAATCTCCTACCCCTGCCAACGGGCGCCGACACGTACGATAACCGCGAAGAGGATCTTCTATGTCATCTCCAGAAGCACACAATATGCGATTGATCGCCCACGACAACCTGTTGGGCCACGGTAATGTCGGCGAAGGGATCTCAATCCAGCTCGCCAAGGACGGCCGTCGCATATTGTGGCTGGCGCACGAGGCTGCACCGAAAAACTTTACCGGCGTCGATATCACCGACCCGCGCAAACCGAAGGTCATCATTCAAACGGATATTGCCCACAACACGGTACGTTCGAACTCGCTGGATGTCGTCGGCGATATGATGGCTGTCGCGTATCAGGTTGAGACCTGGGGGCAGAAACCTGCTGGGGTCGAGCTTTTCGATATTTCGACGCCGGAGGAGCCGAAGTCGATTGGGTTTTACGATGCCTCGAGTCCGAACTCTCGCGGTGCGCACCAGGTCTGGTTTGTCGAAGAAGGCTGGTTGACTTGCGCCGCGCCGACGCCGGATTTCCGGCCGAGAGAAAAATGGGACGACCAGCCGTTCCTGATGCTCGACATTTCTAATCCGTCAAAGCCGCGCGAAGAGTGTTTTTGGTGGCTGCCAGGCGTGCGTGAGGGCGATGATGCCCCGGTACCCCCGCGCCACCCTCGCTTCAATCAGGGCTGGCGATGTCACAACACCAACGTCTACCCCGAACGTCCTGACAGAGCCTACCTGGGGTATATCGATGGCGGCACGATCATTCTTGATATCTCCGACAAATCCGCACCTAGAATGGTCAGCCATTGGAATCCCAACCCGCCGCAAAATGGCTTCACGCATACGGCGATGCCACTCTTCGACCGCGATCTTCTGATCGTGACCGATGAATGCGTCTATGACCTCGGCGAAGATTGGCCGAAGCGCCACTGGGTCGTCGATGCACGTATCGAAGAGAAGCTCGTGCCAATCTCGACCCTACCCATGCCTCCTGTCGAAGAGTTCGCGCCTCGCGGCGGCCGCTACGGTGGTCACAACGTGCATGAAAACCGACCCGGCCCCGCCTTCCGCTCGAGCGAGATCATTATTGGCAGCTACTTCAATGGTGGCGTGCGCGTCCACAGTATTGCCGATCCCTACGAGCCCAAGGAGATCGCTTACTACGTCCCCGAAGGACCGGCCGGCTCGAAATTTCCGTCGGTCCAGATCAACGATGTTTATGTCGACGAAAATGAGATCGTTTACGCCGTCGACCGCTGGGCCGGCGGCCTCTACGTTCTGGAGATGGACATTTGAGCAAACTTTTTGCGCTGGCACCGGCTTGCTGGCGCCGGCGCAGTTTTGCCGAACCGCGATACGCCAATCAATCCAAACTGCCGGCCAAACTGCCGGATCGTGGACGACACGGGAAACTCTTGGAAAGACCTCACCGCATTGCTCGCACCGGCTCGTCGAGACCGCGGCCGCGAAACGGACTTTGCGGCAGTGTGACACCGTCAAGAAAGTTTGACGCTTCGGTCCCCAGTGCTGAGAGCAGCGACCATGTTGGGTCGCTTTGATTGACAGCCGGCACGAAAATGAGCTTGGCTTCCGACGCGGCGAGACGTTCAATCGCACGCTTGCGTGCTCCAATTGCCGTGTTGCCTGTTTCGACGAAACAGGCAATCAACTGTACGCCGGTCCAGAACGCGATGTCTGCCATCGCGATAACGCCTGCGGAACTGCCAGTAGCGTCGTCCCTGTCCAGCATGATGTGAGCCCGTGGCAGCGGCATTAGCGCAGCAAAACACCAGTGTTCAATCTCAACCAAGCCGGTCAAGTCGCTCGCCCGCGCCGCTAGTGCTGGCGCTTGCTCAGCAACATGCGCGCGGACATCGGCAAAATACTTCTGCACGAGGGTCCGCTGCGATTTACTCCATGGTTCCGTAAGGCCGGCGATGTGATTTTCGAGAAACCGAAGTTGTGTTGCCCCATGAGCCAGATCCTGGGCGACAGGGGGGCGTGTAAAGGGATGATTGAGGCTCCAAAGGCGCAATGGCTCGCCGCTCGTCCGTTTAGCCACGGCGACGGGAGCGCCGGGTATGTCAATATCATCGATGTCACCCGCTTGAATTGCAATGAGTGCCGACGCCCGCGGCGCCGCAGATCCATAGGGGATGACCAAATCAGTATTGCTGCCAGCAATCATCATCGTGGTTTTGTCCCTTGCCGTCGCATTGACGCTTGAATGCAGCTTGTTCGTAAATGAACTCATGGTTTACAGTACAAACCAACACAGGTCTCCGCCGCACGATAGCAGTGCAGGCGGCTTCACTTAATCTAGAAGCATTGGATGGAAACCAGAATGTCAAGTCAGGGGACAAAAACCGAAGGTGCGGTCAAGGGCGGAAGTGGTAAGTATAATTTTGAGATGGGCTCGCTTGATATCGTCCCTGCCGGCACGGGCTATTCGACATCAAAAGGTGGCGTCGTCGAAGGCGAACGCATGCTCGTCGGATACATTCGCAAGCCGCGCGGCACGGGTTCGCGGCCGCATTCCCATCCCAATGAGCAGTTCAACTATGTCATCCAGGGCACGCTCAAGGTCGAGATGGACGGCCAGACATTCGATGTGCCGGCGGGGTCGTTGGTGTACGTCCCGGCCAACATGGAGCATTCGATGGTTGCTGCTCCAGAGGAAGATGTGATCTTCCTTGCCATCAAGGACCTTTCCCACGGCATCATCGGCAAGGCGACAGACGGTACCATGGCAGGTCCTCTCTATATGGAAGGTTTCGAACCGAAGGACTAACACGTGGCGGTAAGGAGCAGGCGTGTTCGCTGGTTATCTTATCGCGAGAGTATCAGGCCGAGCCGACACTGACGATTGAGCCTTCGGGTGACGGAACACATGACCGTAACGGCAATCAATGCTGGATGCCTGACCGATTGCACTTGTGCCGACACGGCCGTGCACGCAAGAAAATCGTCACGGCCGAGCCCGACAGGTGGGCCGCCGTTACGTTGTGACCGCCGATAGGCCTCCCCGGAGGTCTGCTCTAACTTAAACAGAGATCGCCCTCGTGCAAAAAGCTGTTGGGTCGCCCTGGCGCTGGAATTCGATTGCCCATTTGATCGCTGGGCTCGCCATTGCCGTGGCTCTCGGCATCATCTCACGGTCCTACTTCGGAGCCGTCGATGAGCCACTTATCTGGCGAACAGCTGGCGTGGTCATCATCGGGATCGCCCTCTTTGCGACTCATGCCATCCCTGAGCATTTGACTGGCTTGCTCGTTCTTTTCCTCGCCGTCGCAATGGAGATAGCGCCGAACCAAGTGATCTTCTCAGGATTCACGGTCGGTGGGCTATGGCTTCTCTTTTCCGGCATCATTATCGGTTCTGCGGTTGGTGAAACCGGTCTGGGTAACTATATCGCGCGTCGTTTTCTAAACCGCTTTGAGATGAATTTCAGGCGCGCCGTCGTCCTTCTCGTCGCTGTTGGCACTTTTCTCGGGTTTATCATGCCGGCCACTATTCCGCGGATCATCATTCTCATGCCGATCGCGCTCGGCCTTGCGGAGGCGATGGGCTACCAACACGGAGATCGGGAGTATACCGGCCTGGCGATCACAGTCGCCACCGGCACACTATTTCCAACCTTCATGGTGATGACGGCAAACTTGCCGACCGTCGTCCACATCTCCGCGATCGATGCCCTCTATGGCGATGCGCCGGCGTTTGCCTCGTTCCTAATCTACAACGCACCGATCAGCATCTTCCGCGCACTTGCCCTGATTGTCATTCTCAATCTGCTCTTTCGTTCCAATGCGCCCGTCAGCCAATCAACCGGTTTCGATGGACCGATGACGTCGAATCAAAAGCGGCTTCTCACGATATTGACCGGCACGCTCTTCTTGTGGTTGACGGATGTGTGGCATGGTATTGCGCCGGCCTGGATAGCCCTTGTCACAGCGATTGTTGTCCTTTGGCCGCCGCTTGGCGTTCTGGGCAAAACCGCCATGAAGGAGCGCATCGACCTTTCGCCCGTTCTCTATCTGGCAGGCGTGCTGTGCATCGGCGCAATCTTGCAGCACAGCGGCCTCGACACCCGTCTTGGTTCAAGCGCCGTCCAGAACATGGGTTTTGCGCCCGGTGCGATCTTCTGGAATTACTATCTGATTTTCGCGCTGGCTGTTGTGATGACACTTGCGGTTACGGCGCCAGCGGTGCCGATCGTCCTGGCATCGCTTGCCAAGGAAATCAGTCAAACAAGCGGGCTAAATCTCACGTCAGTCTTGATGGTCCAATTCCTCGGCTTCTCGACACTGTTCTTCCCTTACCAAGCGCCTCCCCTTGTCGTTGCGCTGAGTGTCGGACGCATTGGCGTGGCTGATCTGGCCAAGGTCTGCTCGTTACTGGCCTTGGTCGTGTTTGTATTGGGTGTGCCGCTCAATTACCTCTGGTGGTCCGCCATTGGACTCATTCCCGCGAATTAGGCGAATGCGCGGCCGCGATTGCAAGTGGTGCGGCCTGAAATTGGGAGCGCGCATGAACGACAATATGACCGCCGGACCGTGTTACATTGCGGCGAGGCCGACCGTCATACCACCACACACGTGCAGCGTCTGGCCAGTGATGTAGGAGGCGGCGGGTGATAGGAAGAACGCGATCCCGGCAGCAATTTCGTCCGGATCACCAAACCGTCTCATCGGAATCTCGGAGAGCCATTGGTCGATTGCGGCCGGGTCCTTGCCTTCCAAATTGTTCTTACGGAACATCTCTGTCGCTGTTGCGCCCGGCGAAATGACGTTGACCGTGATACCGGCGCTGGCCAGTTCCACCGCCCAGGTTCGCGTCATGCCGATGATGCCGGCCTTCGCCGCCGCGTAGCTTGTTCGATTGGCGCGCCCGAGCGCCCCCCGACTCGAAACGTTGACGATACGCCCGATCTTCCGCGCGCGCATGCCCGGCAGAAACGCCTGGGTACATTGAATCGCGAGTTTGAGATTGAGATCAATTACTCTGTCGAAGCTCTCGAAGTCGACGTCGTCGACAAGCTGCAACACGTTGAGCCCGAGATTGTTGACGAGCCCATTCACTTCGTGCGTCTCGGCGATCGATTTGAGTGTTGCCGCCCTAGCACTTCGATCGGATAGGTCGGTTGATATGAAAAGACCCGGAAAAGCATCTTCTGGCGGATTGCGCGCCAAGCCTATGATTTTGCGTTGATCCCGCGCCAGACGCTTTGCAGTCGCAAGACCAATACCGCGACTAGCGCCCGTGATAACGACGGCATCGGTTAGTTTATCTGACAATTCGTTGCCTCCGTTACCCCGGCCCTTGCGTCGACGTGCCGGGTTTATGCTCTCTCGAGCTTTGAATATCAGTCATGACCATATTACAGTTCCTCAAACTACTGTTTCAATAGGTGATCCAAGCGGGTAAGCCATGGCGAGCGAACGCCGGTCTAGAGTGCAGAAAAATGTGTCCAGTACCAGCGGGCCACTGACCAAGACAGTGCGCTCCGTCGAGCGAGCCTTGTCGATTCTTTTTTGCGTCGCCGACAGCCAGTCGCCGCTGGGCCTATCCGAGCTTGGGCGTAGCGTCGGTGTGGACAAGGCAACGACCTTACGCCTTTTGGCGACGCTGGAAAAATTCGGTCTCGTGACCCGCGAGCCGCAGTTGCGGCGCTACGTTCTGGGCCCTGGCATCAATCGGTTCATAAACACGACGCAGGCAGATATCCGCCGTGTTTGCCGCCCACACATGGAGCGTCTCGTCGAAGCCACCGGCGAAGCGGTCTGCCTTGACGTCCTTCGTGGGTTAGAGCGGGTTGTCGCCGAGGCGGTGGATGCTCATTACGTCCTCTGTGTCGCACCGAAGATAGGCTCATCCGATCCGATCTACGTCGGCGCATCTGGCAAGGTCATCATGGCCTATCTGGACGCCGATGAGATCGACGACATTGTCGAGAAGACGAAGCTCAAGCCCTTGACGAAGGATACAATAACGGATGCAAAGCGTCTCAAAGCGCAATTCGCAAAAATTCGCCAGCAAGGCTATGCGATCAGCCACGGCGAGACGCTGCCCGGCGGTGCTTCCGTTGCCGCCCCTGTGTTCGACTCCGACGGCAGAGTCGTTGCGGCCATTGACTTACGTGGTCCACAGTTGCGCCTCGATCGCGCGAAGCTCCATCAACTCGCACCTCAGGTTATCAAATGCGCCTCATCCATCTCGCTCGAGATCGGATTCAGTGGTGATGCGGCCCGAGCGCAGTGAATCCTCGTATTCAGTTTGACACAGAATTGACCCGTTGGTTCAATCTGGGCAACACAGGCCAGGACCGATGCGACAGTGTAAGGGGGGCTACCGAATGCTGAACGTTGCCATAGTTGAAATGGAAAGTCGGGGGCAAGTTCTGGTGCGCTCGAACGCGTTCCTGGAAAGCGAGATCCGCGTCACTTAATGGGCCCGCAACGCGACGAGTGAAGCTAATTGCGATCTGTCCGGCATTCGCCGCGGTGAATTACCGATCCGCATGGAGGAAATTACTTTGTCTGCACACCTGCTTGGAAACTTGAGACCTGTCGTCAATCGTGTTGTCCTCGGTTCTCTGGAAGTTACCACGATCCTTGACGGAGCCCAGGTGCGCGACAGCCTGAGCCCGCCGTTCGGTGTCGATCAGACGCCGGAAACGATCGCGGCGCATGCAGCCGCTAACCGCCTGCCCGCCGATAAGTTCGAGAACAGTTTCACGCCGACCATCGTGAACACCGGAAAGGAATTGGTGCTTTTCGATACCGGCAACGGCGACTTGCGTCGAAATGCTGGAGCGGGGTTCTTGCGCGAACGACTTGGGGAGGCGGGCTATAAGCCAGAAGATATCGATATTGTTGCCTTCACCCACGTGCATCCGGACCACATTGGCGGCGTTCTCGAGGCCGGCGCGCCTGCCTTTCCGAATGCCCGGTACATAATTGGTCAGGTTGAATTCGACGAATGGAAGCGCGGCGACAAGGTTCCGGAGCAGCGCAAGGAAAATCGCCAGATGTTCCTCGAGCTCATTGTGCCGCTCGCCGAAAAAACGACGTATCTGAATCCAGGGGACGATGTTGCTTCGGGTATTCGGGCGGTCGGCGCCTTTGGCCACTCGCTGGGTCATATGGCCTATGCCCTGGACGGCGGCGGTGTATCAGCGCTCATTTGGGGAGATGTCACCAATCATTACGCCATGTCGTTGCAGCGCCCCAATTGGCGGGTCGGATTCGATGATGATAAGGACCTCGC
>JBPCWB010000363.1:0-7103 GCA_051009955.1 Hyphomicrobiaceae bacterium
ATGCCGAGAAAGTCCGTCAGTCTGACTATGCGCTGGATGAGTCCGAGGTTAAGAGCTATCTGCCATTAGACCAGGTCATTGCTGCCGCGTTCGACACAGCGGGACGCTTATTCGGATTGTCGTTTGAAGAGCAGTTCGATCTGGCGCTCTATCATCCCGATGTCCGTGCGTGGAACGTTACGGGCCGGGACGGTGGCCACATCGGCTTGTTCGTCGGTGATTACTTCGCGCGACCGTCGAAGCGATCCGGGGCGTGGATGACGGCCTTTCGCGGGCAGCGGAAAGACGACGGCAACAAACGCCCGATCATATTGAATGTCATGAACTTTGCGAAGGCTGATGCGGATAGATCGACTCTGTTATCGTTTGATGACGCACATACGTTGTTCCATGAATTTGGACATGCGCTACACGGTCTGCTGTCGGATGTGACTTACGGATCGCTCGCCGGCACGAGCGTCGAGAGGGACTTCGTTGAATTGCCGTCGCAGTTATACGAGCACTGGTTCGATACCGAAGACGTTTTGGGAAGATTTGCCCGCCATCATGAAACCGATGAAGCGATGCCCGCCGAACTTATCAAGAAGATCAAGGCTGCAAAAAACTTCAACCAAGGTTTTGCGACCGTAGAATATCTCGCGTCCGCTTTGATCGACATGGCCTACCATAGCGCAGACTATTCGACGGAGCAGGACCCCATTGCGTTCGAAGCTGCGAAACTCAAGGAATTTGGCATGCCGGAGGCGATTGCGATGCGGCATCGCTCGCCGCACTTCCAGCACATCTTTTCTGGCGACGGTTACTCGGCCGGGTACTACAGCTACATGTGGTCGGAGGTTTTGGATGCCGACGCCTTTGCAGCGTTCGAGGAGACCGGCAACGTCTTCGATCAGGACTGCGCTGAACGGCTCAAATCGACGGTTTATTCCGCCGGCGGCGTGCGCGATGCCGACGAAGCCTATCTCGCATTTCGCGGTAAGTTGCCGACGCCCGACGGCCTGTTGCGTCAGCGGGGATTGGCTTCATAGAATTGTATTGCCGCTGCGCGCGGTCGCTAGCCGGCCGCATTGAGGGCACGTGCGAGGTCCTGCAGGCTTTCGACGTTGTGGCAACTGCGGGTCTCTCCGGCATAGCGATCGAGGATGCGCGCGCCCGCCGCAATCGGCTCGTATTTGTCGTAGCGCAATAACGGATTGACCCAGATGAGCTTGCGGCATGAGGCGGCGAGGCGCCTAACGACAAGCTCCATGCCGTCACTTGCATCACGATCCAGGCCGTCGGTGAAGAGTAAGACCCGGGCGTTCTGGCCAAGAACCCGGCGCGCCCAGTGCTTGTTGAATTCCGAGAGGCAGTGTCCGATGCGCGTTCCCCCCGACCAGTCTTTGACGTCCGTGCCAATTGACGCAATTGCGACGTCCGCGTCACGGTTTTGAAGCTTGCGCGTCACGTCGTAGAGACGGGTGGCGAAGAGAAAGCAGGAGACACGGTCGTGATCGTTTCGGACTGCATAAAGAAAGTGCAGAAAGACACGGGCATACTGTTCCATTGACCCGGAAATGTCACACAGAATGACCAACGGCGGACGGCGGCGCTTTCTTTTTCGATGGCGCAGCAACATATGATCGACGTCCTTTGTCGCCATTTCGCGAAGCATTTTGCGCAAATCGATTTTTTCGCCACGCCGCGCGGCGGCGTACCGCCGGGTGGCCAATTCTTCACGGATGAGTTGAATGCGCTGCACCTGCAGTTTCGCGGCCTGCAACTCTTCCGCACTCATTTGTGCAAAATCTTTCTGACGGTCGACCTGCTGACTTGAAAACGTGTCGAAGGCATCGACGTCAAGCTGATCTGGTTTTGGTTTAGGGACATCCTGGCTCGCCGCTGACAATGCCTCGGACAGACGTCGGGACAGTTCCGCCTGCTGGTCCGGCGATTGCGGTGCATTCGTCTGTGGGATCATCAGCGACATCATACGCTTCAGGAAGCCAGGATCGCGCCAGAAGATTGCGAAGGCCTGATCAAAGATGAGGCGTTCGCTCGGGCGCTTCACCAGGGCCGTATGCATGGCCCAGTAGAGTTTGGCTCTGTCGCTGATGCCGGCGACTGTGACTGCCGACACGGCGTCCGCGATCTGCTGTGGACCGATTGACAGACCGGCGGCGCGCAACAGCCGGCCGAAATGGAAGATGTTGTCGGCCAAGGTTGATTGCGCGAAAGAAGAGTCCGGTGATGTGTTGGGATGCATCGTGGTCCGATTGGTCGATCAGTGCTACGCCGGCGTCCTGTCTGAGCATGCAGCAGTCGGCTCGAAAACACCAGAAGCGATCGAATGCCTGCTGGGATTGATCTGGTTTTGCAGCGGCGGGCTTATCAGCTAAGACCTTGTGGCACCTGTCACGATCAATCAGAGAGAATACCAGCGATGTCGCTCTATCCTGCGCCCTCCGAAATCGCCTTCGAGATCTGGACGAGCGTTCCTGAGACGTTTCGTCGAGACGGGCAGGTGCCGGATTGGGCCTTGGCCAACAAACACGGTGAGCAGACGGATTGTTTCCTTGAAGGTCCGAGTTTTGACCGCGAGGGCCGGCTCTATGTGACTGACATTCCGTATGGTCGCATATTCCGTATCTCTCCTGACGGTGAGTGGCTGCTCATAGCCGAGTATGACGGCTGGCCAAACGGTCTGAAAATTCATCGCGACGGACGGATTTTTATCACGGACTATAAGCATGGCATCATGCAACTGGATCCGGATCGAGGCACAGTGACGCCGGTTCTGACGCATCGCCGGAGCGAGAGTTTTCGCGGCGTCAACGACTTGGTTTTTGATAGTCGCGGGGCCATGTACTTTACCGATCAAGGGCAAACCGGGATGCACGACCCAACCGGTCGCGTCTATCGCTACAATCTCGAGCAGGATGCGCTTGATCTACTGATCACCAATGCTCCGAGTCCCAATGGAATAGTGCTCAGCCCTGATGAGAGAACTTTGTATTTGGCCGTGACCCGCGGCAACGGTGTCTGGCGTGTTCCCTTGCTCGAAGACGGTGGTACGACGAAGGTCAGCGTTTTCGTGGCCTTGGCCGGCGGGGTCAGTGGTGCCGACGGGCTGGCTGTCGATCAGGACGGCCGTCTGTTCGTGTGCGACGCCGGCAATGGCTGCGTCTGGGTATTCACCCGCTGGGGCGAACCACTGTATCGCTTGCGCTCTCCGTCGCATGGTCGCTCGACGACCAACCTGGCCTTCGGCGGACCTAACAGGCGTGATCTGTTTGTGACCGAGTCCGATACGGGTCACATCCTGCGGGTGCGCATGGACACGCCCGGCCAGACGATGTTCGCGCATCTCTCGTGAGTTGACTGGTCTCGTGAGTTGACTGGTCTCGTAAATCGACTGGTCTGGCAAATTGAACGGCAAGGCGTGAGCGCGCGTGCCTTTGTCAGGCTGAGGCTAAATGTTTGTCTAGGCTGCGTTCATGAACAGCATGAGGCCCAGCGTCAGGACAAGCACCGCGACAACCACGACGACGGTGACAATTGTGCCTTTTCCGGTCTCCTCACGTGCGACCGCGTTTTTCTTTTTCAGCGCGGCATGCTCGCGCGCGATCGTCATCGCAACTCCGGCGAGAGCTGCCGGCCTGTCGTCCATCTCGTCACTCATGGCTTGCTCTCCAGTTTCGACGCTGCGCTCACTCGCCCGACCGCCGGCCTACCAGCTCCCGGTGTTCTCCATCGAAACCCATGGCTCCTTCTTGGCCTGGGCCTCTCCCTTCTGGAGCAGTTCGAAGGATATCCCATCAGGCGACTTAACGAATGCCATGCGGCCTTCTCGTGGCGGCCGATTGATGGTGACCCCCTTATCCATCAGACGCTGGCAGGTTTCGTAGATGTCGTCGACCTCATAGGCAAGGTGACCGAAGTTGCGGCCGCCGCTGTACTCTTCAGGGTCCCAATTGTAGGTCAGTTCGAGCAAGGGGGCCCGTGATGCGATTCCGCTATCTTTGTCTTCTCCGGCGGCAAGAAAAACCAAAGTATAGCGCCCCGCTTCACTATCAACGCGCCGAACTTCTTCCATGCCAAGTTTATCGCAGTAGAAGTCCAGGCTTTCTTCAATGTTTTTTACCCGAACCATCGTATGCAAATATCGCATATCGCCTCCTTTGACCCGACAGATGACTGCACTTTGGCGATAGTGATACGCGGGACTGCGGTGCGTGACAACCATTGCCAGGATTGTGCGCTCCATGTCGACCGTGAAGGTACGGCTTCGGCACGGCGTATGAACTATGTTTATCTCACGATATCACTAAAGCGTACAGTGGTCGGTTTTTGCACAACTGTCACGACCCTGTTGCAGCCACGTAACGCAGGGCTTTCAACACATCGTGGATCGAATCAGATTCGCCACGTTTCCGTCACAACTCCGACCCGTACGCACGTATGTTGTCCGATTGACTAGAGGCTAATCGCAACAATTCACAACAGAAAATTAGTCGAGATACTGACTAACTTATGTCAATAGATCATGTGGTTACAGCCCCTTGTCTCATGTGACTAAGTAGCGTTAAGGCGGGCCTTGGTGGTGACATGTACCAAAAAGGGACTGTTTCGTGACGCGGGCAGTGATATGGTCCGGTTGTTCGCGGTTAATGGCGATTCGTCCAGGGCATTGGGCGCAATCGCGCAGGGTCATTGGCTGGGATCATGTGGTGGCTGGTGCTCGAAGGCATCAGCCAGTTGTGACTATGGTAACCATATGTTCGCGGGGTACGACTATGGGGGATTCCAAATCTGCTTCGGGTGATCCGCAAGAGCTTTCTCAACACTATCAGGAACTGCCACCGCAGTACGAGGAAGTTGGGGGACTACCGGAAGGCGCTACACTCGATGTATTCGAGGTAGCTGGGTCCATTAAATGGTTCGATGCAAGTAAAGGCTTCGGATTTATTGTTCCTGACAATGGATTAGGGGACATTCTGCTTCACATTACTTGCTTGCGAGCGGGAGGCTATCAAACGGCATACGAAGGCGCGCGGGTGCACTGCCAAGTGCTGCGGCGGCCGAAAGGTCTTCAGGCGTTTGCCATTTTGAGCATGGATGAGAGTACGGCGATCCATCCGTCACAGTTGCCGCAACGCACACATGTCGTTGTGCAGGCGGAAAGTGACTGGGAACGTGCTATGGTCAAATGGTTCAACCGAATTCGCGGATTTGGATTTTTGACCCGTGGTGAAGGAACGCCGGACATTTTCGTCCATATGGAGACGTTGCGCCGCTTCGGTTTTACCGAGCTGCGGCCGGGCCAGATCGTGCAGGTGCGATGGGGCCACGGCTACAAGGGCTGTATGGCGGCGGAGCTCCGTCCCGACGGTCCGCCATCAGGGTTGCCGGCGCAGCACTGAGGTTGCGCAAATCGGTTTCCTGAACCAGATGACATTCGTCGACAGGCCGCTCCGTTGGGTCGGCCTGTTGGTTGTTGTTTTGCTAACTCTGACGAGCCAGTCCATTGACACTGGGGCCGCGAGCACGTTGAGACGCGACACCCTGACGATCGTCTCAGGAACGACACAGCATCAGTTCGCGATCGAAGTTGCTGAAACCGAGCAGCAGAAGGCTGTTGGTCTGATGTTCCGCACGTCGTTGGACCGGCGGTCGGGCATGCTGTTTCCCTACAAGCGGGCGCAGGAACTGACGATGTGGATGCGCAACACCTACATTCCGCTGGATATGCTGTTCATTCGGGCGGATGGTGTCGTGCATCGCATCGAGAAAAATACTGAACCATTCAGCGAGACAGTGATCGCGTCGCAGGGGCCGGTCCTGGCGGTTCTGGAGCTTGCTGGTGGTGTCGCCGGTGAGTTGGGCTTGAAGGCTGGCGATCTGGTCAAGCACCCGATCTTTGGCGCGAGCCAATGAAATTCGACTGGTCGATCTGTGCTTGCTGCTGCAGCGACGGTGACATCGCGAAGGACGTGACGCGGTGTCCGGCGCAATTCAGGTTGATCAATCAAGAGCGGGCGTCTAAGAGATGGCGTCTGGGGCAGGTATTTGACCGTGGGCGGGCTGGCATCGGAATGGGCAGTGGTATTGCTGCGATCCGGTGAACGGCTGCGACGCGATCTCCCTGCTTGGAAGAACGGTTCGGGGTATAGCTCAGCCTGGTAGAGCACCTGCTTTGGGAGCAGGGGGTCCGGTGTTCGAATCACCGTGCCCCGACCATTCCGACGGCCAACGACGTATTCGGGTTCGACGACATGAGCGCACGCATTTACCAGCCGGCCAAAACCGCGATGCAGTCCGGCAAGGGGGGCACCAAGGCCTGGGTGCTTGAGCATGAGGCGACGTCCGCGCGGGAAATCGATCCCCTCATGGGGTGGACCTCGTCGGGCGATACCGGCCAGCAGATTAAGCTGAGCTTCGACACTAAGGACGAGGCGATTGCTTATGCGCAGCGCAGCGGTTTGGCATATACCGTTGTCGAACCGCGCACACGACGTGCGGTCAGAAAATCCTATGCCGATAATTTCAAGTTTGGACGGATTGGTTTGTGGACGCATTGAGATGGCTATGGCTTGCAAGCGCCGACGCTGTCACCAAGCTGCGCCGGGTTGCCGGCCATGGCCACTGAGATTGATTGTCGGCGAAGGATATGACAAGACAATCCGCGACGTAGCATTGCGCGTCGCCGGGACCTCGGTCCTGGATCATCGATCCTGATACTGAAAACGCGACGGCGCCAGCGACACAAAGCGTGTTGATTGACAAATAAGCTATCGCGCAACCTTCTGAACTGAATCGGTGTCACATCGATTCCGACATAGAGCAGGTTGAACTAGGTTCGGCCAATGCGACGAAAGACGGCCCCGTAGCTCAGCTGGATAGAGCAGGTGACTTCTAATCATCAGGTCGGGGGTTCGAGTCCTCCCGGGGTCGCCAGATACTATTTTGTCCAAACCGGAGACATAGGTAACAGAATGTACCTATGACATAGGTGACAATCTCGTGCCGAACGGGTTGTCGATGGTTTGCAGGGTTCTTTGTTCCAGGTCGATGTATCCCAGATCATAGTGCATGAAACTAACGAGCCAAATTCCGTCATCCAC
>JBPCWB010000364.1:0-7352 GCA_051009955.1 Hyphomicrobiaceae bacterium
GCTCAATATCGTGCGCTCCCGCAAAATAGTGGGTGAAGCCCGGCCCCTCCCGAATCAACTCACCATCCGTCAATTCAGGTAGACCGAGCACCACGTCCAACGGCCGCCAGCGATGATCCTGCCAGACGTGCTCGATATCTTCCTTTGCGATGACGACACCTACGGTTAATGATGTCGAGCGTCCTTTGACCTGCAAACGAACCAGTCCTTCCATATCTTCCGATAGGCGCTCAACGGGTCGTTTTCGGACCCCAAAGCTCATTTGGTGCTGACGCGCGACGCGACCGCGCTTGCAGTCACGCTGAACCAATGTAGTGTCACTGAACTGCGGTGCAAAGCGCAATCGTGACAGGGCTCAGTTCCGCGGCAATAATACAACCCGATCAGCGGTTTCGTACCATAACCGTGCCCCGCGCAAGGGAGCGGACGCAACGAGGTTCATTTCAACGCGCATGACCAACCAAAATCGATCACATCCTTATGCTGATGCCACGCTCCTGGTGTGTAACTGCGACAACACCATGGACCTTGATGGCCAGGAGCTGGCCAAAACGCTGCAGCTGTCCGGGACGTTGCCCGTTCACACACAGCTCTGCCGCAAGCAACTTGATCGGTTTGAAGCAGCCTTGGACGACGAGCGCTCTGTGATGGTTGCCTGCACGCAGGAAGCCCCGCTGTTCGGTGAGTTGGCGAACGACAAAAATCGCCACGACATTTCATTCGTCAACATCCGTGAACGGGCCGGATGGTGCGAAGCGCGCAAGGACGTTTTGCCCAAGGTTGCTGCGCTCATTGCTGAGGCTCAGATCAAAGCCAGGCCCACCGGCCAGACAACGATCACGTCCCAAGGTCAATGCCTGGTGTACGGCGCCGGCCAACAGGCGCTGGATGTGGCGGAGCAACTCGCCAGCCGGCTGAGCGTGACCGTCATCCTGACTGATGCCAATGACGCGATACCGCCGTCGACCGTTGCCGTTCCGCTTCACGCCGGACGGATCCGCCGCGCCACCGGATCCCTCGGCCGGTTCGAAGTCGCCGTCGACCAATTCGCACCGGCATTACCATCATCGAAAGAAACGCTGGCATTCGAGGCTCCTCGCGACGGCTTCTCGACCAAGTGCGATATCATTCTCGACTTATCCGGCGACAACCCGTTGTTCAGCGACAGTGTCACTCGCGACGGATACGTGAGAGCCGATCCCGGTCAGGCCGTCGCCGTTGCCAAGGCAATGTTCGACGTTTCCGATTTAGTCGGAGAATTCGAGAAACCACTCTACGTCGCCTACGACGGTGACATCTGCGCCCATGGCCGCAGCGGCAAAATTGGTTGCCGCAATTGTCTGGATCATTGTCCGACCGGCGCCTTGAGCCCGACCGGTGACACGATTGCCGTTGCGACGGAGGTTTGCGGAGGTTGCGGCAACTGCAGCGCCGTTTGCCCGACAGGCGCTATCAGTTACGCCTACCCCGATCGCGAAGATCTCAATCGCCGAATTCAAACTCTGAGCCAAACCTATCGTTTTGCGGGCGGCCGCGATCCGGTGCTGCTGGTCCACGATGAATCGCACGGCGGCGGCGTTATCGCGATACTCGCGCGTTATGGCCGCGGCCTTCCGGCGAACGCCATTCCTTTGACCCTGTATTCCGTGTTCCAGATCGGCCATGAGACCTTATCGGCCGCCATTGCGTCGGGGTTTTCGCGCATCGTCGTGCTGGCTCCTCCGGACAAGCCCCACGATCTCCCGGCCCTGGAGAGCCAGGCCGCACTGACCAACATGATCCTTGATTCCCTGGGCTACGGCGCCGACCGGATCACGGTATTGGTCGAGCGCGATCCCGATACGGTGGCCGAGGCGCTCTACGGTCTCGCGCCGGTCGCGGCGACGCCGGCTACCACGATTTCATTGCACGGCGGAAAGCGCGATGTGGCGCGTCTTGCGATTGGAGCGCTTCACGCGGCGGCGCCGGATCCCAAAGACGTCATCGCATTGCCTGACGGCGCCCCCTATGGTCGCCTCATAGTCGATGCCGAAAACTGTACGTTGTGTCTGGCTTGCGTCGGTGCGTGTCCGGCCGGCGCCCTGCGTGACGACGAAGAACGGCCGCGCCTGAGCTTCAACGAAGCCGCCTGCGTCCAGTGCGGGCTTTGCACAGCGACATGCCCGGAACGAGTTATCGCACTCGAGCCACGGTACAACTTTACGTCTGCTGTTCTCGAGCCTCAAACAATCAAGGAAGAAGAGCCGTTCGAGTGTATTACTTGTGGCAAACCGTTTGGCACCAAAAGCACCGTTGAGCGCATCATAAGCAAGCTGGAAGGCCGACATGCGATGTTCCAGAACAGCGATCAGATCAACATTATCAAAATGTGTGACGATTGCCGCGTGGTCGCCGTGACGGATGCGGGCGGAGATCCAATGACGCTCGGCGAACGCCCGCGCGTGCGCACGACCGACGACTACCTCGCAGGACATATCGCAGACGACGAAGACTCATGAATCGCCCAGACGCGCTCTAAACCAGGTCTTCGGAAACGTCGACATCCTGCCTTAGCTGCGCAAGCGGAATGCTTTTCGCATCCTTGTAGGCTGCCTCATTGTGTTTCGTCTTATAAGAGTCCGAGCCGGTGTGAAAAACCCGCAGGTAGGAATGCTTGCGCGCATCACAGATGACCGGCACAAGTTGGTCGACCATGAGATGGTTCCCGAGATCGAAAACCGTCGCAGGCGTGTGTCGCAACTCCCCGGTGTCATAGTTGAACGCGTTAATGTGGGCCAGTCCCTGCGCGTTCTTGAAATAGTTGCACTCGATGAAGTTGCAGAGTTTGGCCGCATGCGGTTCATAATTTGCCATGTAGCCCTTTGCGAATGACACGCACATCCCGGAATATTCCGGCTTCACGAAATCGCTCAAGTCGTCCAGGTAGGTTCTGCAAAGTCCATCATCATCGTCCAGTCGAATCGTCGCAAACGTCTCCCAACCCGAGTTTTCCGCAGGCTTGGTATCCAGCAGGAAGCGGCGAATGTTTCCTGAAAAATCCGGCGAACCATCGGGATCCACGTCAATCACCTCGATCCAATCGTAGGGCTCAGTCGCCTCGTCGAGGCGATTTCGATGATCGTCAGGAAGCAGAGTCGATGTGTAAATCTGGAGGCGAAAGTCGCGATCATCGAGATGTCGCGATTGACCAACCAGCGATGGCAGCGCCAGCTGCAACAGCAGGTTCTCGTGGGCAGCCAGGCGGTCTGGCGCAAACAGAGAGTTACAGTAGCTTTCGAAGTCGGTCTCTCGACCGATCTTCCACGTCAAGGCATGCTTGCCGAACTGATTTCGTATGGCAACGTTATATCTGAGCAATACAACAAACTTCAATTTCTGCCTCCCGCAAGGCGCCTTTCGCCAAAGCCAATAACCGCTAAGACAATCGCAATATTCTGGTCAGCTTATGGGCTGCCGATCACGATGTGTTGTACCGTGCCACCCAACGCATTGCCATATCCGGCTCCGCAGCTCGCGGCGACCGATCCGCACCTCTGGCGGCCGTTCGATGACGCCTGGAATTCGGTTCCCCATCGGCGCAGACAATCGACCGCCCGGCAGTTTTGTCAAACCGACAATTGAATAGACCACTTTTGTCACGCGGCCGTTACAAGCGGCAGATTTGTCAGCAGGTTCTGGGGCTTGAGACGAACGCGCTTGTTATGATCCATGGCCATTGCCAGATGAATTGGTTTTCCAGCGACGTCCGGTAGAACGCGGCTCTCATCAAGTATCTGCAGCTGGTAGAGCGCCAAAATGCGCTGCTCTTCATCGCCAATGTCTTGACCGTTGTAGAGCGCATTGAGAATGGCAGTTGATTCCCGATCCAGCCCGGCATGCCAGCGCCAGGTGGTATCTTTGATCGAGCGAACCGGTTGAACGTTGACGTCCAGGCGAAGAAAATGATGCAGCCACGCCTCGATCACGCGCGCCAGTGCGTTGTTCGCCGGCCGCGTGTGGCGCATATCGATTACGGTATCGAAGCGGTCGGAGCGCGCCCAATAGAGGTCGGCGTTATCGTCGTCGAGGACATCGAGATCGACTTCACGCATCGGCGTTTCGCTGTCGACGAGCAGCTGTGCAACGCCACTCGTACCTGCCTGCGCCTGCATCTCGATGATTTCCTGGTCCGCCAACATGATCATGCCGTTATCCGTACTTGCCGACTGTTCGCGAAAGAACAGTTCGGCCGCGCGCAGTCGCATCGGGTCCTGGCAGTCGGCAAGCAGACCAGCCATGATAATGTGCACGAGCTGATCGATGAACACCGGCGGAATCGCAATCTCTCCCGACCGCATCATCGCCAGATAGGCACCTTCAAGTGTGCCGGCGGACGCAAGCAGATCGCGATAACCGAGTACGACGCGATAGTTGTCGACAGCATCGGCGTCCGCAAGCCTGCCCAGCCGCTCGTCTGCTACAGGAAGAAACGGATCAGCCATAAGGGCCTCGAACAGCGCAATCTCGTTGGCACAGGAGGTATCAATCGGATGCACTTCGGGCCGCGTGAGGTAGGCTCGGATCAGATCCGGCGTCACATTCAACCAGCCATCCTCATTGCGGTCGACCAAATGCAGGCCCGCTGACTTCCAGAACTTAATCTCCATGAGAGGCCTCCCACGCCTTGGCGTAGATTGGCCCGCCCGAGATGCGCTGTTCGATCTTGCGGAATTGTTCGCGGATCGCACCGTCCTCCTGCATGGTCCGCTGCACAGCAAATATTGTGTTAATGGGAACGTCAGCAATCAGGTCTTCGACAAAAGCAATCTCCGCACACGCCGCCGGCACTGCTGCCTGTAGGTCCGGCGCCCCGTAGCGGTCGACAAAGTGCTGCGCCAGGACGGACTCCAGTTCCGACAATCGCGTTGCGGTAATCTGCGACACACAAACGAAAGTCGACCACCCAAAACTCTCGAGGCTTAGGAAGCCATTGGCAAACGCCTGGCGGGTCTTTCCGACAAGGACGGTTTCGTCCATATCCGCAAAGACAAATGAGCCGGAAATGGCCCACTCACTTGCACGCGCGGCCGGTTCGAAAACGAAGTCATCGGTACCATCAAATCGGATTGTCCGCAGGAAACGACGCGTCATGATGGCTCGCCTACCATTGGTCGTTCACGAACTGCTGTTGTCGTCAACGACCGTGACGACATCCAGCAGCGCGCGCGTCGACACGGCGCCTGAGCGATCTTTGACCAACAGATTGCCGTCCTCGTCGAGACCTGTGACGGTCACGGGATGTTCGATTCCTTCCACTGCAATCGCCTCCTGGCGACCGTCGGCGCGATTGAGCCAGCTGTCATGAACCGAGCGAAAGCCGTCGTCTTGCCAAATATTGAGCCAGGTCAGAAAGTGGCGCGAGCATGATTCAACAAGCTCGATGTTTGTCAGTTCCTCGCAGCCCTCTTCAGCCAGCGATGTGTGTTCACGATCGTGCCCGGGTTCCAGGGCGCCGGCCTGATGGCGCAAGCGCAGTTCAACGCCGACGACGAGCCATCGCGGCACCGCGGACGGATCGCCCGTACCAGCGACCAGGCGAACGCGTCCTGCCGCCGCAGCATTGATGAGAATGTGACAGGGCCAGCGAAACAGAACTCCGACTTGCGGCGGAGTCAGCGCGCCGACACAATCCCCGACGGCGACCATCGTCATCGGCAGGAGCTGGCTTGCCTTGGCCAACGAAACATCAGGCTCCAGAATGATGGCAATATCGGCGACCGTCGGGTCGTCACGCCATAACAGGTCTCCGGCGCCGAGTGTCATGGACACCGCACCTTCAATGGCGGCATCCAATGCCGAGCGGCCATCGATCGTCCGACGCCCCGACAACATTGGCGGCAAGTCCGGCTCCGCAAGCTGGCTTCCCAGTCCCATTGCGCCGAAGTTGGTCATGTCATCCGAGATCAATGTCACCCTCGACGACATGGTTGAGATCAGTGCCTTCGGCGGTCAGAACGACCTTGACCTTGAGGCTGCCGTTGCTGGAAAGGTTGCCTTCACGAACAACCTTTTCAATCTGCTGTTGTGACGTCACGCCGACCTGCTTCAGGAACTTTCGCATCGACATGTTGAATTTGTCTTCGTCCATAATCGTCCTTCGTTGTCATGGAATCGCGGGACCACTTCCGGTGGATGGCCAGCTGACTCGATCAGTTGAGACGCACGTTACCAGCTTGGGGCGCATATTTCGACTGCGCTGACCAGTCCATTGCCTGAAGCCCGAACGCGGCAATCACGCTAATCACTATGATTGCCACAAAACTCAGTACGATCTCTCGCATCACGAACTCCTGCTCATTTGGTCTTTCTTCCAGGCCGTTCCGGTCTTAGTTCGCCGATTCCGGCTGTGTCGCCGCCTGGAGAAACTCGATCAGCGCGTCACGCTTGGCCTTTTCCGCTATACGCTGCAGCGGCATCTTGGATCCCGGCGTGTAATCATGCGGACCCAATCTGAACAGCTTATCGATCGTCTCCGCCGTCCAGACAACATCGATCGACTTCAGCGCCTTCGAGTATGGGTATCCCGGCAGCGAGCCGGCTCTTCTTCCGAATATCTTATATAGGGTCGGTCCGGCGCGATTGGCATCGTCCGGCTTCAGCGTATGGCAGATGCTGCATTTCCGGGCAAATTGACGTTCACCCAGCGAAACATTCTGGTTGACCTGAAAACGGCGTGGAAACTTGGTTGCGACCCGTTCGAACGGCTTTCTTGGCGAGATCTGCCAGGCGGTCGCAAAATCGTCGAGACTGCCGAAATAGAGCCGCGCACCTCGGTCAGCAAAAGCCATCGCCCAAACCGGGCCGTAGGGATTGCGGTAAGACTCCAAAAGCTTCCAGTCGCCCTGCCGATAGACATAAATTTCGCCATCACCACCGCCGGTTGCAATGAGTCCCGGCTGATCCAACACCGCGAGGGACAGAACCGGTTTCTCGTGCGTTTTCAGCTTCGCGATGATCGTATTCGTGCCCAGATCATAGATCGCAGAGGTGCCGTCCAACGCGCCGAACAGAAATTGATCTGTCGCACCAAACCGCTGAAGGACATTAATCCCCCAGCCATGTCGATAGGCGATCCGCTTGGGCTCGCCGGTCACCACAGACCACAGCCTCAACGTCCCATCATAGGCGGCTGAGAGCAGCAACGATCCATCCGATGAGAATGCCACCGCATTGACCGGCCCGGTGTGTCCGCGAAGAACGTGCAGCGGTTTGCCAGACGAGAGATCCCAAAGGCGGACGGTGCGATCCCAACTGGCCGTCGCCACTGTTGTTTCGTTCGGCGAAAGAGCCAATCCCACGATCTTGGCGCCATG
>JBPCWB010000365.1:0-2780 GCA_051009955.1 Hyphomicrobiaceae bacterium
ATATTCTTCCTGGTGCTGGGTTCCGTGATCGCAGTTGCAGTGCTCTGGCTGAGCCGGGGCACGTTGGTCACAGTCGCCGTCGTGCACCGCGGCGATGCCGCGCAGGTCGTCTATGCGACTGGCACTGTCGAGCCCGTCCACTGGGCCAAGATTTCTGCTCTTCAGCGCAAGAGAATTGTGGAACTCTGTAAGTGTGAAGGCCAAGCGGTTAAGGCAGGTGAGGTGCTAGCGCGGCTTGACGATGGCGAAGAGCGCGCACTGCTGACCGAGTTGCAGGCTCGCGCCATTCGATTGCGTGACGACGCCGAGCGCATCAGGAGGCTTGTCGAGCGCAACGTGACCTCTCGCTTGTCTCTTGACGAAAAGCTCACACAAGTGCGCGAATACGAGGCGCGGATCGCTGCGCAGAAGGACCGAATTAGCGATTTAGCGCTTAAGTCACCCATGGATGGCATTGTCCTGCGCCGGGACGGCGAAGTCGGAGAGATCGCCGGCACAGGTGCCAATCAGGCACTTCTCTGGGTAGGTCGACCAAAGCCACTCCGCGTTATCGCAGAGGTCAACGAAGAGGATATTAGTAGAGTTCAGACACAACAGAATGTTCTGCTCCGCCACGACGGGCACGTCGGTAAGCCGCTTCGCGCGACGGTCGGTCGGATCACGCCGAAGGGAGACCCTCAGACAAAAACATTTCGCGTGTATCTTCGACTTCCGCAGCAGACGCCACTCATGATCGGCATGAGTGTCGAGGCAAACATCATAATTCGCGAAGCCAAAGATGCCGTGCTGGTACCGGCGGAGGCAATATCGGAAAACACTGTGCAGATCGTTATTGATGGCCGCGCAATAAGACGACCTGTTCAGACAGGAATTCGAGGAACTCGCTTGGTCGAAATCAAAAGCGGTCTAGCAGCGGGCGATATCGTCCTGTCACCGTTTCTGGCGGCCATCCAGAGCAATGCGAGTGTCCGCATTCAACAGAAACTGTCGCAATGAGACTGGTGTTGGACATTGCATTCACGCATGTCCTTTCCCGGGTTCGGCAAACGCTCGTGGGGATGCTCGGCGTCGCAATGGGAGTTGGCTTCTCTGTCATGATGGCTGCTCTGATGGATGGCTCGCAGCGTGATTTCATTTCCCAGCTAGTTGACAGCCTGCCTCATGTCACGGTTCGCGATGAGCGCCGCAATCCGCCGCGCCAACCTGTTGAGGATCTATACACAGCTGTCGAATTCTCCGGATTGAGAACACCGGTGACGCGGCCGGGCATCAAGAATCCATTTGCCATCATCGTCACACTTGAAGGTTGGATGGGCGGAGCCGTTGCACCGTCCGTCGAGTCACGGGCGGTGATCCGATACGCCGGCCGTGATACGGCAGCGAATGTTACGGGTATTGATCCAAGGCGCGAGCGCAAAGTGTCGAAACTGGCGACGCAGATTCGACATGGCAATTTGGATTCACTGTTCAAATCATCGAATGCCATCATACTAGGTGACAGGCTTGCTGCAAAAATCGGAGCACGGGTTGGCAATACCATATCTCTTGCATCGGGAACGGGCCAAACGCTGTCCTGTACGGTGGTTGCATTGCTGCACGCTGGCGTCAGCCAGGTTGATGAAACGCAAGCCTACACACTGATCAAGACAGCGCAGATTCTTGCCGGGCAAACTGGGCTGGTGAACGCAATACGCATTCGGGTGGCAAAGATCCTCGAAGCTCGTGACGTAGCAGCCCGGATAGAAGCTCAAACCGGCTACAAGACAGTCTCGTGGCAGGAAGCGAATGAAGACCTGCTTTCTGCATTCGAGATCCGCAACTTCATCATGTACACGGTCGTTGGTGCCATATTGCTCGTGGCGTCGTTCGGTACCTACAATATTATCTCGACAATCACGCACGAAAAGACGCGCGATATCGCGATCCTCAAATCGCTCGGTTTCACGGAAACCACGGTGCGGCGGATTTTTCTTATAGAGGCGATGCTCATTGGGCTCGCGGGCACGATTATCGGCTGGGGGCTCGGGTATGTGCTTTGTCTTCTGCTAGGCTCCATCGAATTCAAGAGTCCTTTCATCGATGCGACGCGGCTGCCAATCTATTACACAATTGTGCACTACCTTTTGGCTGCTGCGGTCGCACTTTCGGCCTCAGCGATCGCTGGTTACCTTCCTGCGCGAAAAGCTGCCCGTCAGCATCCCGTAGAAATCATCCGTGGAGCCTCTTAATGCCAAATGCTGAGGGGAACAGTCCTATAATTGAGCTCAGCCACGTTACGAGAAAGATCGGCGATGGCGTTGTCACCACTCTTGTCGAGGACATCAGTCTCAATATCATTGGAGGTCAGTTCGCGGCAATCACTGGGCCATCGGGGTCCGGCAAAAGTTCTCTCCTTTACCTTCTTGGCCTCCTGGACGTGCCGACATCAGGAGAGGTATTGATCCAGGGCCGTCGTGCCAACAATCTTGATGAGGCAGAGCGCGCGCAACTCCGCCTTGAGCTAATAGGATTCGTGTTTCAGTTCCATTTCTTGCTGCCCGAGTTCTCTGCGCTCGCGAATATCATGCTGCCAATGAGGGCGCTTGGACGTCTAGATGACGCCGCTATGCGCATTCGTGCACTTGGACTGCTCGCGTCACTCGGCCTTGAAGAACACGCCGAAAAGCTGCCGGGACAGCTTTCGGGCGGAGAACGCCAGCGTGTTGCTATCGCCCGAGCGTTGGCTAATGAGCCGCTTGTCATTTTGGCTGACGAGCCAACGGGAAACCTCGACTCGGTAT
>JBPCWB010000366.1:0-11099 GCA_051009955.1 Hyphomicrobiaceae bacterium
CGCGTCGTCGCGACGGCGAACCGTGAAGCAGCGGGCCGACGGATGAAGGGGATGCGTTTGAAAAAGAGCTTGAGTGCTTCGACATGAATGGCAACGATCACCTTGCCGGTCATCAGGGGATACAGAACAGCCAGCTTGGCCAAGACACGGTCCGATACTGCCTCGGCCGATCCCTTGAAATAAGTCTTGATGAGCGGCCCCTCAGTGTCCCTGAATTGGACACCTAACAACAGGTCGTCATCCGGCTTGGTAATGCGGAAGCTGTAGCGGCCCGTTGTGGCCGCGAATGGCGAGACGTACATTTGCTTGGCGCAGCTGTGCGCGTGGACCCCGTTGGCGCTGGCGTTTGCCGGCAGGACATAACTCGTCCGCTCGCCGAATGTATTTGTGACTTCGTAAATCATTACACGCAGCAGCCCAACCGCGTCATAGCAATAATAGACACTCAACGGGTTGAAAACGTAGCCCAGGATGCGCGGGTATGCCAAGAGTTCTATGCGCCATCCGGCAGGGTCAAAACCGGCGTCGCGCAGCAGGTCGCGGGCATATCGACTGATCGGTTTGCCGTCGCGCCGGCCGAAGTCGGCGTCGTGCAAGCTGAAGAAACGCAGGCGGTTGTATCCGAACAGGTAAAGCTGGTTGTGCATCGTGTTGAGTTCATCGACGTTCACCAGCATTGAAAAAACGCGGTAGGTCAATGCATGCGCTTTCGGGCGCAGGCGCTTGTGGCAGACCGTGCCGCGATACACTCGGCCAGTTGTCGTCATTGGGCGGCTTCCAGTTGCGGCGGTCGGACAATCGGATCCGAAAACGAGAGTCGGTCGGACTCGTTTGCGACGGTCCATGGCCGGCGGACGCCGCCAAGCTCCTCAGCGACCGCCAGCCCGGCCTGGAGACCGTCCTCGTGAAAACCGTAGCCGAAATAGCTGCCAGCGAACCACAGCCGATTGCGCCCCTGCAGCTGCCACAGCTCTTTCTGCATTGCCAATGCCCGGGTGTCGAATATCGGGTGCGTGTAGTCCAGCTGCATGATCTCGCAGTCTGGTGCGACATCACGGTCAGGGTTGAGTGTTACGAAGTAGTTGTCCGGCGTCGGCAGGGGCTGCAAGCGGTTCATCCAGTAGCTGACGCCCGGCTGTCTGTTGGCGTCCCGGCCGCCGACATAATTCCAGCTCGACCACAGGCCTTTCCGGCGAGGCATGAACGTCGGATCGGTGTGCAGTACGGCCGTGTTCGTGGAATAGTCGAAGGCCGACAGGACGTGCTGCTCAAGACCGTCCGCATCGCTGATCATCCCCAGGGCCTGGTCGGCATGGGTCGCCAGGACGCAATGGTCGAAGCGCTGAACCACGCCATTGTGCGCAGCGACATCAACACCACCATCAGTACGTGAAACGCGATGAATATCAAAGTCGGTGCGAACGGTGCCTTTGAAATCTTTCAACAGTTGCGCCACGTAGCGGCGGCTGCCATCGCAAATCGTTCGCCATTTTGGACGGTCGCGCACTTTCAGCAGACCATGATTTGAAAAGAAGCGGGCAAACGCTGCGGCCGGAAAAGCCGCCATCTGGGCCGCAGGAACCGACCAAATCGCTGCGCCCATGGGAAGGATGTGCCGGGCCGTGAAGTCCGTGGAAAAATTGTTGTCCATCAGCCATTGGCCGAGACTGATATCGGGCGCGCTTCTAGACGCTGCAAGCCTTTCGGCCTCACGAAAAAACCGACCGATTTCAACCGTCATTGCCCAGTGGGATCGGCGGAACAGATTGGAGCGCTGTCCAAAGAGGCCGCTGAGACCGGTTCCCGAATACTCATATCCACCACCGTCCATTGACACGGCAAAACTCATGCAGCTCGGCGCAGTCGCGACTTTGAAATGATCGAGCAGCGCAGTGAGGTTGGGATAAGTCCGGGTATTGTAGACAATGAACCCGGTATCGATTGCGACCGAGCCATCTTTCGATTCAACATCGACGGTGTTGGCATGACCGCCCAGTCGGTCCTCGCGCTCGAAAAGCGTGACGTTATGGCGATGCGACAATAACCAGGCCGCCGCCAGCCCGGAAATTCCTGAACCGACGACTGCGATATTGAGTTGCTTCATGGAAAATCGACTCACCCGCTCATGATTTTTTGTAGTTACGTTGATTGGCCCTGCGAGGATCAGTTCGAATTTTGAACGACCTACGAGATGGTGATCCAGTGGCCGGACGTGCACGTTCAACGCGCGGCTCAGACGACTGGATCAGGAAGAATATTGTGATCGGCTGGCCCTGCTGCCCGGGCGATCCGAGTCACCGCCATCACGCGTTCCCCTGAAGCTTTCCGAATTCGGGACAGCGATCCTTTACCTACAAATCACAATCGGGAGAACGTATCGTGCGCAAATTCATCATGGCGGCTGCCCTTGCAGGATCGACAGCATTTGCCGGTCAAGCGCAGGCCGCCAATATTGTCGAAATCGCCGCGCAAGCCGGAACATTCCAGACGTTGATTGCCGCGGCAAAGGCCGCCGGCCTGGCTGGCGCTCTGTCAAGCGGCAAGCAGCTCACCGTTTTTGCTCCGACGGATGCGGCATTTGCCAAACTGCCGAAAGGCACCGTTGAGTCACTTCTCAAGCCTGAGAATAAGGCCAAGCTGGCAGCCATCCTGTCCTATCATGTTCTGCCTCGCAAGCTGACGTCACGGCAATTGCCGCACAAGGCGATCCATGTGCGCACGATCAAGAGCAGCGGTGATCGCACGCTGCGTGTCAGAAAGAGCCGTTCAGGCGTGACAGTTGATCAAGCCCGCGTGGTCAAGGCGGATATTCGCGCCAGCAATGGTGTCATCCATGTGATCGATAGCGTCATGCTGCCGTCTCGCTGAGCCAACAATCAGTTCGGAGCATCGGGCGGCTGGTTCAGCCGCCCTTTTCTTCTGCGCGAATTGATGCTCGAATTGCTGTTTGGATCACCATGTCAAGTCGAAGGGGGCGACATGTCCGACCGCACCGCAGAGCTGCAAACCTTCATTGAGGCGGCAGAGACCTTCGTCGATGCGCGGTCGGTCGAGTTGCCGGCCTGTCGTCCGCTTGCCGGGCGGATTTTTTCAGCACTCAACGCAACGGTTGCACATCCGGGTAACGAGCAACCGCGCCATCCGGCGGTCTGCGATCACCTGCCGACCGCTCTTGCGCAAGCACGCGGCGGGCCGCCACCATTGCCCAAATTGGCTGACGCCTTTGCGGCGCTGGAGCCTGCCTTCGCCTGGGCTCCACGTGCTGGGTCTGATGCCGTGCCCGGCGGCTTCCGCGACCGCCATGCCAATGCGGTGATTGTCGGTCAAGGAGGGCTCGAGCAGCATAACGACGTCCGTATCGGCGTCAGTCTGGTTGCGCCGGAGACGGATTATCCGCGGCATCGTCATGTACCGGAAGAGTTCTACATCGTTTTGTCACCCGGAGCCTGGATGCAGAATGACCGGCCGCTTGAGGAGAAACAGTCTGGAGACTTGGTCCACAATGTGCCCAACGTCTGGCACGCAATGCGGTCAGGCTCGGTGCCGCTTCTCGCCGTTTGGTTCTTGTGGATGCGCCACTGAAGGTCTTCCAGAATGAAGTTCCCCTAACGCCGTGCGCCGCTGATCGACAAGCGATCAGCGGCCGGGAGGCTCTCTGGAGCGTGGAAAGTCCTGTTGGGCCGAATACGCCTTGCCCGTGACTGGGGAAGGATCACGGAGGGTCAGACCTGAGGGACCACAGTCGAGGGCAACGTCACGTCAACCAGAGAGTTTGAACCCGTGCTGCGTGAAACACAGTCCTAAGGTTCGATACGCCTGCCCTCCTTTCTCGAACGTGGCCAAGGTCGCGTTGCTTCGACTGATGTCGCCAACATGGCGTAGCTCGTCCGGGCCCGCTGTGATTTGGGTCACAGTCGACTGGTCTATTTGTTTTCGTCGGTGGCCCGTGTTTGATCGTCCTCCAAGCGATAATCAAAGTCGCAGTGCGATGCGCCCTGCATGATCGTCTGCGTTCGCGTCAATTTGAGCCGAGGATCGTAGCCCTCGCAAAATGTCCCGTCCCGCTGGCAAGACAGCAAATGGCCGATGTCGCCAAGCCCCATCTCGCGATACATCTCCGAGTAACGACAGCGCACGACATCAAACCGGTAATTGCGGTCGGATTGCTCGTGGACCTCGACTTCGAGCGCCCCACCGGCTGTCCATTGGGTCTGCCGATCGACAAACGTCTGCATTGAAGTCTGGCCGCCGACTTCGGCGGCCATCGCCTGGGCCTGCTCGATCGAAGATGCTTTGACCGCATTGGCAACGGTTTGCTCGGCAACGGAGCGACCGTGACTCGCCTCGAGTGTCTCGAAGACATGCTTGAGGATCCCTGCCTCGATCCGCCGCCGCTCAAGCATCGGCAGAAGCTTGCTCTGATCGTTTTGCATGCGCGATCTCACCCCTTGTCTCTTTTGGTTTGTGGTCTTGGCTAGTCTACATCTTTTTGCCGGACAGCCAGCCTCCATCGACCGGAACTGTGACACCGGTCATAAAGCTCGCATCGTCTGAGGCGAGAAATAGAATGACGCGGGCGATTTCGCGCGCTTCCCCCCAGCGGTTCATGGCGTGAATGGATCGCACCGTATTGGCCATGTCAGGGTCTTGGAAATAACGTTCGGTCAGCGCCGTGCGTGTCACGCCTGGACCAACCGCATTTACGCGAATGCCGGTCTCACCGAATTCCAATCCCATTTCCTTGGTTAGCCCGACAACTGCGTGCTTCGACGCCGTATAGGCCGGGCGATTGGGGGCCGCCGTAAGGCCAAGCGTCGATGCGAGATTGATGATGGCTCCCGGCTTTTTGTCGGGGACGAGCATCCGGACAAACGCCTGCGAGCATAAAAAGACGCCGGTCAAGTTGACATTGATCACCCGGCACCATTCCTCGTAGGGCAATTCGATCACCGGTTGGATCTCACGCACGCCGGCGCTGTTGACGAGGACGTCGAGGCGGCCCAGACGATCTGCCATTGTGTCGAATGTCGCCGTGACGGCGTCAGGGTCAGTGGTGTCGAGCGTGAAGGCATGGGCTCGGCCACCGCGCTTCTCGATGTCATCGGCGGTGCGCTGGGCCGTGTCACGATCGATATCCGTGCACGCAACGGTGGCGCCTTCGTCGGCAAACTCGATCGCTGTTTCGCGACCTATGCCGCTGCCGGCGCCGGTAATAACGACACCCTTGTCTTGAAATCGCATGGTCCGTCTCCTCCTCTGTTTGCGCAGATTGGAGCATGGTCCTTGTTCGGGCGGCAACGGCAAAGCTCATCGCGCTTGCGATAGTTGCTCGTCCTGATCTGTCGCAGCTGTCCAGAGCCTTCTACAGTGACGCTCCGAGTACGAATGCGCCGCGCAGGGGCGCTGGAGCCGCAACGTCAACGGTGGAGACGGCCATGGATGTCGGCTTTATGATGCTGTACGCCAGCTACGGTTGGGACAATTGCCCGGACGACCAAGTCTGGAGCGAAGAACTGAAACTTGCGGAAATCGCTGTCGATTCCGGCTTCGATATACTCTGGTCGACGGAACATCACTTTCGGGACTACTCATTCTGCCCTGACAACATCCAATTGATGACGCACCTGGCCGCGCGACATCCGAATATCGACATTGGAACAGCTGCCGTCATTCTGCCCTGGCATGATCCGCTGCGGGTCGCCGAAAATGCGGCCGTGCTCGATTTTCTAAGCGGTGGCCGATTGCGGCTTGGTTTCGGTCGCGGTCTGGCGCGCCGCGAGTTCGAAGCATTTCGGATCAATATGGACGAATCGCGCGGCCGCTTTGATGAAGCGGCACCGATGATCATCAATGCGCTCAAGACCGGATTTATCGAAGGTGACGGGCCGTTCTACAAGCAGCCGCGTGTCGAAATCCGTCCAAGGCCCAAGTACTCCTTTGATGGCCGCGTCTATGCCGTCGCTTCAAGTGAAGACTCGGTCATTTCAGCTGCAAAGCTTGGTGCCCATATCGTGATGTTTGCGGATCGGCCGTGGGAAATGCGGGCTCCGGTGATCGAGCGCGGCCGGGAGCTGCATCGGGAATATCATGGCACCGCGCCGCCGACTGTCATGCTGACCGACTTCGCCATCTGCGCGAGCTCGAATGACGATGCAGAACAATGGGCGCGCGCCTACCAGGGCAAGTTCGTCGAAAGCAATTTCGAGCATTACGAATTCCTCGGCGAGCATTTCAAGAATGTGAAGGGATACGATTCCTATCAGCAGAAAGCCGAAATCGCGCGTCAGGGCGGTGGTTTGGAGGCGGCGGTCGACGGGTTCATGCAGGCGGCGAGCTGGGGAACGCCGGATCGCATTCTGCGTGGACTGGAGAAGCGCCGCGAGGTCATCGGTGACTTCGAACTCAATGTGGCTTTCCGGTTCGGCGGTGTTCCTTTTGACGTCGCAGAGCAGGGGCTTAAGTTGTTCGCCAAGGAAGTGCTGCCGGTGCTCAAGTCATGGACGCCGGCCAAACAGGCAACCGCGGCTCAGTAAGGCCACCGCGGAGACCAACGACAGGTGGAGGAGACCATGGCAGGCTTGCTCGAAGGCAAATCAGCACTCGTCACAGGTGGCGGCCGCGGTATCGGACGGGCAACAGCGGTACTGTTTGCGCAGGAAGGCGCGCGGGTCGCGGTCTCCGATATCTCTGCCGAAGGCGCGGAAGAAACGGTGGCGTCAATCAACGCCGCCGGTGGTCAAGCAATTTCGGTTCCCGGTGATGTCACAATTGCGGCTGACGTTGACAACATGGTGTCGTCGACAGTCACCGCCTTCGGCACGCTCGACTGCGCCTACAATAATGCTGGAATTGCACCCTACCAGGTCGATGCCGCGGGAAAGGACACGGCCGACTGGTCCGAAGAGTCGTTCGATCGCATGATTGCCGTGAACCTCAAAGGCGTGTGGTTGTGCATGCGTGCCGAGATCAAGCACATGGAGGCGCACGGCGGTGGTGCCATCGTCAACACGGCCTCGATTGCCGGCTTGATCGGCATTCGAACGTCCTCCGCCTATACGGCCGCGAAGCACGGCGTCGTTGGCCTGACCAAGACGGCCGGCATCGAGTACGGACAGAAGAACATCCGCGTCAACTCCGTGTGTCCGGGCTATATCGAGACAGATATGATCAAGACCGCAATTGAAAAGCGCGGCGACGAAATTCTCTCCTTGGTCCCCTACCGGCGGATGGGCACGGCCCAGGAAATAGCCGAGATGGTCTGCTGGTTGTGCTCCGATCGCGCGTCCTTCGTGAGCGGCGCAAACTACAATGTGGACGGCGCCTATGTGGCGCAGTGATCCGTCGGCGGCTGCATATTTTAGCTGACTGCTGGCCCTTCCCAGGCTGAATGCAAGTTGAACGACACGTTCAATTCGCGTGCAGGTCACGTGTGATTGATTGTCCGTGAGGCGTCGCTCACAGGAGGCGATGCCACAAGCAGCGCAATGTCAGGCTCGGGAGGCGGGCATGCCGAGACATTGCAGTTTTGATCGTCACGGAGAGTCCCATGAATATTCTCATGTCAGCCCGTTCATTCCTTTGCGCAGCCGCGGTCTGTTCAACGATGGCAATGGCGTCAACGGCAGTATCGGTTAGCCAGGCCCAAGCGGCTAGCAATCCGGGCTTCAATTGCCGATATGCGCACAACAGGACCGAGTATGCGATCTGCTCAAGCCGTTGGCTTGCTCGCCTCGATCGCCGTCTCAACTACTGGTACGGACGGGCCATGCTGCGGGCGCGTTACTTTGACGTGACCGGTGAAGTGCGCAGCGAGCAGCGTGCGTGGTTGCGCTCGCGCAATCGTTGTGGTGGTCACAAGCGATGCATCGCGCGCAAGTACCGCAAGCGTATTCGCCAGTTGAGGAACTGGGCGACACACGTCTGAGGCGAATGATCGCCTCGAGAAAAACGGCCGGCTGACTCGCGTCCGCCGGCCGTTCGCGTGTTCAGCGAGATGGTCTCTGCCGGGGCCGGTCACTGCCGCTCGACTTTTGCCGCTTCAGCCCTTGTCTCCGGCCGGTGCAATCGACATGCCGAATGGGATTTGTTCGGTCGGCATGAGTTCGATGCTGTTTATGTTGACATGCCATGGAGCTTGAATGGCATAGGCGACAGCACTCGCGATATCTTCCGGCTGTAGAAGCTTCATTTCTTCAATAAACTTGCGACGATCCTGTTCGCGTTGAATGGCCTGTTCGAACATCTCCGTCTCAACGCGCCCAGGCAGAATCTCCGTGATGCGAACACCGGTGCCCATAAGCTCCAGTCGCAAGTTCTGGTTGAAAAGATGAACTGCGCCCTTGGTGGCACCGTAAACCGGGACGCCGATGGCATATCGGCCGCTGATCGATCCCATATTGACGATGTGACCTTTTCCACGATCGACCATTCCTTTGGCGACGGCGCGCACGACATGAATCGAGGCCGTGACATTCAGCGCGATCATCTCGTCTATCTCGTGTGTCGGAGCATTGAAGAACCCGTCATAGCTCCGACCAATTCCGGCATTGTTGATGAGAACGTCGAAGGCAGGGCCGTCGAGGGCGGCGTAAAGAGCCTTGGTGTCCTGCAGATCCAGGGATAGAGGTGTGCAGCCCGTTTCTGCGGCGAGCTCCGCAAGGCGATCTGCCCGTCGCGCCAATGCTGTGACAGCGAGACCTCGGGCGCAAAGGGTCCTGACACACGCTGCCCCGATGCCGCTCGACGCCCCCGTCACCAAGGCAGTTTTGTATTCGGCTTTCTTTGTCACGCTACCCTCCTTCGCGATTGCGCGCGCATTCATCGATCCGGTCGCACTGACGCAGCATCGCAAATGTTTGATGCTGTCAGTAGATTTTCCGAACAATCACACGTATGCACGCTGAGCCCGGTATGGGTGTCAATGCAGGCTTGGAAACGGAATGCAGAAGCAACAGCGCCCAAACACGTTTGGATGGCTGACCGATAACGGCATATTGCTGGCTGTCATCGCCACAATGGTTTGGGGTGGAAATGCGGTTGCCGGTAAATTCGCGCTGGGTAACATTTCACCTATGATGCTGACGATGTGCCGATGGGCCTTCGCGGCCATATTGCTCGTCTGTATCGGTTGGCATTATTTGCGCGATGACTGGCCGACGATCCGCCGCAACCTGGGCTTCTTGTTTATTCTGGGCGCATTCGGCTTCGCATCATTCAATGGGCTTCTCTATTCGTCGCTGAAATACACGAGTGCGATCAATGTTACAATTCTGCAGTCGGCCATGCCGATGTTCATCTTTTTCCTGAATTTCGTACTCTTCGGATTGCGCGTGCAGCGGTCGCAGGCGCTCGGCTATACGATTACGTTGGTGGGCGTTCTGCTGGTCGCAGGGCAGGGTGATCTGACTCGCCTGGCCAGCCTTTCGGTGAATGTCGGGGATCTCATCATGCTGCTGGCCGTGTTAGTGTACGCCGCCTTTTCGGTTGCGTTGCGCACCAAACCGGATCTGCATTGGATGAGTTTCTTGACCGTCCTCGTGATTGCCGCGCTCATCACGTCGGTTCCCATGGCAGCCGTCGAGTACTGGATGGGCGACTCAGTTCCGCCAACGAACCTGACGGGTTGGGCCGTGGTCGCCTATGCCGCGCTGCTGCCATCGATCGTGTCGCAAGCGTTTTGGATTCGAACGAACGAACTTCTCGGCGGCAATACAGCCAGCCTGTTCCTTAACCTCGTCCCGATCTTTGGTGCCTTCTTTGCTGTTTTACTCCTTGGCGAAACGTTTCACTTTTACCATGCGATCGCGCTGGCGATGGTGGTTGGCGGAATTGTCTTCGCACAGCAATTGTCGCACACCGCGCGATCGAAGTCGTGATGTTTGCGTGAAGTCATTGCGGTTCGGGGACGTGACGGCTAGCTTCCGATCATCGAACGAAGACGATCCTCTGGAGAACAACGATGGCCGAAATTCACGCCGCAGCCGCGACAGACTGGCCGTTCGACGTCAAATCGTTGCATCCCGATTTCGGCGCCGAGATTGTCGGCGTGACCTTGGAAGAGGCCGTTGAGCCGGAAATGTTCAGGCATGTCTATGCCGCTTTTCTTGCCCATCAATTGCTGCTTTTCCGCGATGTCGACTTGCCGCCGGCGACGCAGGTGGCGTTTGCGCGATGTTTCGGCGAGGTGCAGGTTCATGTCATGAACCAGTATCACGGCTACAGCGACTATCCCGAGATCTACAAACTGAGCAATCAGGACGAGGCCGGGCGACCGAACGGCCGGCATCCCGACAAGGGCACGCTGCACTGGCACACCGACGGATCATGGCGCAGCAAGCGCGGGCTCGCGACGATGATGTATTCCGAAGTCGTGCCGACAAGCGGCGGGCAGACCGAGTTTGCGGATATGTATGGAGCCCACGATCGGTTATCGCCGGAGTGGCAGGCGAAGGTCGAGGGCAGAAACGCCATTCACAACCTCGATTTCTCACGTACGCGACGGCACGGTCACGATCCGATGACGGAGGAGCAGAAGGCGGCTGTGCCGCCGGTGCCGCACCCGATCGTACGCGTGCATCCGGAAACCGGCCGCAAGGCCCTTTTTCTGGGCGATCATGCCGAGTGCGTCGAGGGACTGCCTTACGACGATGGTCGGGCGCTTATCGAAGACCTCAACGGCATCGTTGCCCCCGACGACGCCATCTACTCGCACGCTTGGTCGCCGCGAGAATGCATGGTCTGGGACAACCGTTGCCTGCTGCACCGTGCGACACCCTTCGACACCGCCAACGACATCCGGGTCATGCGACGCTGCACGACGCTTGGCGAAACGATCACAGGCTAGTCGGATCATCATCGAGAAAATATCGAAGTACATGAGAGGGCGCAGATCGCATGGGCGCTGAGAGAACACCGACTGCCAACTATGATGCCGTCATCGTCGGAGCCGGCTTTAGCGGCATGTACATGCTCATCCGCTTGCGTCAGTTGGGATTGACCGCGCGCATATTCGACACCGCCACCGAAGTCGGCGGCACCTGGTATTGGAACCGGTATCCGGGCGCGCGCTGCGACGTCGAGAGCATGCAGTATTCCTATTC
>JBPCWB010000367.1:0-13497 GCA_051009955.1 Hyphomicrobiaceae bacterium
CATGGCTTGCTTGCCCGGCTCAGCTTATGCCTCGACGTCTTCAAAGACCTTCGGAATATCGGACGTATCGCGTTCCAGCCAAGCCGGTACCGGCAGGTTCTTGCTGCGCAGAAATTCCGGGTTGAAGAGCTTTGATTGATACCGCGTGCCATAGTCGCAAAGGATCGTCGCGATCGTGTGACCGGGGCCCAGCTGTTTGGCAAGTCGGATGGCACCGGCGATGTTGACGCCGGACGAAGCGCCGAGGCAGAGCCCCTCTTCCTCGAGCAGCTGAAAGACGATGCCGACGGACTCGGCATCGGGGATCCTGAATGCATGGTCAATCACGGCGTCTTCGAGATTGGCGGTGATCCGCCCTTGCCCAATGCCTTCCGTGATTGAGTCACCCTCGGCCTTCAGTTCGCCCGTCGCGTAATAACTATAGAGTGCCGCCCCTGGTGGATCAGCGATGGCGATCTGCACATCGGCGTTGCGCTGCTTAAGTCCCATTGATACGCCGGCCAACGTCCCGCCCGAACCAACTGCACAGGCAAATCCATCGATCTTGCCGTCAGTCTGAGTCCACAGTTCAGGTGCCGTCGTCTCGACGTGAGCAAGACGGTTGGCGGTATTGTCGAACTGGTTTGCCCATATCGCTCCATTGGGTTCCGAAGCGGCCAGGGCTTCGGCCAGGCGCGCGGAATACTTCACGTAGTTGTTGGGGTTGCGGTAGGGAACCGCCGGCACCTCGACCAGCCGCGCACCGAGCAGGCGAAGCGTGTCTTTCTTTTCTTGCGCCTGCGTCTCCGGAATGACGATCACACATTTGTAGCCAAGGGCCGCCCCTATGATCGTCAGTCCGATGCCGGTATTGCCGGCAGTGCCCTCAACGATCGTCCCGCCGGGGCCGAGCTGGCCGGCTTTCACGGCCTCTTGAATGATGTACAGTGCGGCACGGTCCTTCACGGACTGACCTGGGTTCATGAATTCGGCCTTGCCGAGAATCGTGCAGCCGGTTTCTTCCGAAGCGCGGCGAAGCATGATAAGTGGCGTTCGCCCGACGGCGTCGGCAACGTGTGAGGCAACAAACACGAGAGTTATCCTTGGCTGAGTGGCTGGCTCCGATGGTCAGACCTATACGTAAACAGCCGGGGACATCGCGGCAAGTCACGGAGCCTTTAAGAAGCATGACGGCCGATGGCGATGACGGCCGTCCTTGCGGCCAGCTTTGAATCAAGACTTCGATGGCCTGATCCCGCGCGGATTCAAGCTTGGTCTGAGCGATTGCTCGGGCTCGTCGACTCCGATGCCGTCGCCGCTGCAGCGGATGAAACGCGGAGGCGGCGGAGCGCGGCTTCGCGAGCACCACCCGCGGCCGGACTCGCCCCGCAAGAGGTCCGTCGGCAGCGGAACCGAACCGCCCTCTGGCGCATTGACGCATGTGTGTGTGCCGAATCTCTGAAATTCTTCATTGATTCCATTGGGCCCCGGTCGATATATAGGCGTCATGCTGTAAGGGCTTGCCGCACACGGAGACGTGTTGCGGCGCTTGCTTTTGGTGCTGCTAATCAACCGATGTCGACGATCGTGCGGCCACCGAAGCGCGCCGGTTCGCGGCATCAGATGAAAAGCAGCCGCATTCAACTTAGGCGGGCGTGGTGGAACTGGTAGACACGCCAGATTTAGGTTCTGGTGGCTTTGGCCGTGGGGGTTCAAGTCCCTCCGCCCGCACCATAGGTTGATCGACCGCGCTGTGGATTGCGATCCAATTGGCAGGGCGGACACTGAATAAACGGCGAGACCGAGTTAGAGACCGATGCAAATTACCGAAACCAATTCAGATGGCCTGAAGCGCGAAATCCAGGTTGTTCTCGCCGCTGGCGACTTGACCGAGCGTTGTGACAAGCGGTTGGATGAGATCAAGGACGACGTCCAGCTCAAGGGATTTCGCAAGGGCAAAGTTCCCAAGCTCCATCTCAAAAAGGTTTTTGGCCGTCGTTTGATGCTCGAGGTCTTGCAGGAGGCCGTCGAGGAGAGCAGCAAGCAGGCTCTGACCGATCGCAATGAACGGCCGGTGTCCCAGCCTGAGATCACCTTGCCCGAGGATCAGCTGGAGATCGAAAGTGTCGTCTCTGGTGCAAAAGATCTTGCCTTTTCTATGAGTTATGAGGTCATTCCGCCGATTGAGCTGGTCGATTTCTCGACCCTCGAAATCGAGCGCTTGAAGACCGAGGTGGATGACACGGCACTCAATGAAGCGTTGCAGGATCTGGCAAAGCGCAACACGGTGTACGCGCCCGACGAGGCTGCGGCGGCGGAGGATGGTGACAAGCTGAAGATCGACTTCGTTGGTAAAATCGATGGTGAGGTTTTCGAAGGTGGGACGGCTGAGGGCATTGACCTCGTCATGGGACAGGGCGGCTTCATTCCCGGCTTCGAGGATGGCCTGAAAGGTGCCAAGACCAACGAGGAGCGTGTCGTTAACGTATCGTTTCCCGACGACTATCCGGTCGATACCCTGAAGGGCAAGGCTGCGGTATTCGACGTCACCGTCAAAGAAGTCGGCAAACCCGCGGAAGCCGAGATCAACGATGCGCTCGCCGAAGCGCTCGGGGTCGAAAACTTGGACAAGCTCAAAGAGCTTGTGAGCAACCAGATCGCCAGTGAGTACGAGCAGGTGTCCCGTGCCAGGCTCAAGCGCACGCTGCTTGATCTGCTGGATGAAAAGCATTCATTCGAACTGCCGAAAACGCTGGTGGAGGCTGAACTCAAAGGAATCTGGGACGAGCTCAACGAGAATATGAAGAAGGAAGAAAAAACCTTCGAAGATACCGGAAAAACAGAAGACGAGACCCGCGCGGAGTACACGGACATCGCCGAAAGGCGGGTGCGGCTTGGACTGGTGATTGGCGAGATCGGTGACAAGCACGACATCCAGGTCGAGCAAGACGAATTGCGCGAGGCCATGGTGCAGCAGGCTCGACAGTATCCGGGCCAGGAAAAGGCAGTCTATGAGTATTTCGAAAAGACGCCGGGCGCTATCGGACAGCTGCGTGCGCCGATTTTCGAGGAAAAGGTCGTCGACTTCCTGGTCGAGAAGGCCAACGTGACCGATCGGGACGTCTCGCGGGAAGATCTGCTCAAACCGCTCGAAGAGGACGCCGAGGGGGCGACAGCGACGGCGGCTGAGTCACCGGCAGACGACAAGTCGAGCCCAGAAAACTGATCCCGGCATCAAGGCGCGCTGATGATTGGCGGAAGATCAGCGCGTTGATTTGTCCTGCTGTCGAGCGCCTGTCTGCGGTGTGGCTCTCGGGCCGCAGTCGGCTCGGGGAGATCTGCAGACCTTGATTTTGGTCAGCCACGTTGCGTGTTGGCTGCATCCACAAAAAGCTCAAAGTCGCGTGCGGCGTTGGAGCGAACCGTCATCCTGCTTATGTTAAACCACGCAAATCGATTCCTAGGCCCCTGCTGAGCGTATCCGACGCGCTCGGCCACTGATCATCTCGAAAGGTGCGTCATGCGCGATCCCATCAACACAATTACCAACACGTTCTGGCCCATGGTCGTTGAGCAGACGACGCGCGGCGAGCGCGGTTATGATCTGCCGTCGCGCCTGCTGAAGGAGCGCATCATTTTCGTAACGGGGCCGATCGAAGATCACATGGCGACGTCGATCTGCATGCAATTGCTGTATTGCGAGTCGGAAAACCCAACCAAAGAAATATCCATGTATATCAACTCGCCCGGCGGTGTCGTGACGGCGGGTATGGCAATCTACGACACGATGCAATTCATCAAGCCGCCGGTTGCAACGCTGTGCATTGGCCAAGCTGCATCGATGGGCTCGCTGCTGCTCTGCGCTGGGGCAAAAGACATGCGATTTGCGTTAACGAATGCCCGCATCATGGTGCATCAGCCGTCGGGTGGGTTCTCTGGCCAAGCCTCTGACATCGAACGGCACGCCGAGGACATCATAAAGATGAAGCGCCGCCTTAATGAGGTCTACGTGCGCCATACCGGCCAGGACTATGCCCTGATCGAGAGCACGCTGGATCGCGATTATTTTATGACTGCTGATCAGGCTCTTGAGTTTGGATTGGTCGATCGCGTGCTGGAGAAGCGCGAAGAAGCCACCGCCCTGACGAGCGGCGATGCAGGCTCAACGACCTAAATTGGGCCTGCCGCTACAACTTATTAAGGTCTGTTAACTTTCAAGCAATCTCCGTCGTGGTATGTTCGACAAATCGGCATGGACCGTGCAGATGCGATCGGACGACGCGGTCGATATCACGTCTCGGTGACGGCGCGTTGTGGACGAATAGGCACAGATTAGTGAACCGAGGAGCAAATCGCATTTGAGATGGATTGAGCGGGGCACAGGCGACGTTGGTATATATTCCACTGGCCATGCCGTACTCCAGCCAAATTGCCTCGGGAGTTTGATCGGTATCGGCGCAGACGAGCCGCCAGTCTCGGGTGAGGAAGATTTGTCACAGTGGTGTTGCGAAGCAGTCGGCCATGCACACCAACAACGCGTGATACGTCCAATCGTGGCTTGATCAAAGGTGGCGTAGCATGTTCAGATCAGGGTCGGCGTTGTACCGCGAAGCACCTGACCCTGCCGCAGTCGGATCAAACATCAGACGGGTTTGACGGAGCGTATCGAAGCGTCGGCGCCTAGGAGAATAAGGGTAATAATATCATATGCCAAACCAGGAAAAAAATACGCTCTATTGCTCCTTTTGCGGCAAGAGTCAGCATGAAGTTCGTAAGCTGATCGCAGGGCCGACGGTCTTTATTTGCGATGAATGCGTCGAACTCTGCATGGACATTATCCGTGAAGAGAACAAAAATACGCTGGTGAAATCGCGGGATGGCGTTCCAACGCCGGAAGAGATCAAGACAGTCCTCGATTCCTATGTGATTGGTCAGGATCACGCGAAGCGTGTTCTGGCTGTGGCCGTTCACAACCACTACAAGCGTTTGAACCACGCCGCGAAGAACAACGACGTCGAACTCGCCAAGTCGAACATTCTCCTTATTGGTCCGACCGGCTGCGGTAAGACGCTTCTCGCCCAAACGCTGGCCCGGATTCTCGATGTTCCGTTCACGATGGCGGATGCGACCACGCTGACCGAAGCTGGCTATGTCGGTGAAGACGTTGAGAATATCATTTTGAAACTGCTTCAGTCGGCAGACTACAACGTCGAGCGGGCGCAACGCGGGATCGTCTACATCGACGAAGTCGATAAGATCAGCCGCAAGTCTGACAACCCATCGATTACGCGCGATGTGTCAGGCGAGGGTGTGCAGCAGGCGCTGCTCAAGATCATGGAAGGCACAGTTGCCTCGGTGCCGCCGCAGGGCGGCCGCAAGCATCCTCAGCAAGAGTTTCTGCAGGTTGATACAACCAATATCCTCTTCATCTGTGGTGGCGCCTTCGCTGGTCTCGACAAGATCATCGCGGCGCGCGGCCGGGGCAGCTCCATCGGTTTTGGCGCCACGGTCTCCGATCCTGAAGAGCGCCGTACCGGCGAGATCCTCCGCGGCGTCGAGCCTGAAGATCTGCTGCGATTTGGCCTCATCCCGGAATTTATCGGTCGGATGCCAGTGCTTGCGACGCTGGAAGACCTGGATGAGGAAGCCTTGGTGCAAATCCTCAGCGAGCCGAAGAATGCGCTGGTCAAGCAGTATCAGCGGCTGTTCGAGATGGAGAACATCAAGCTGACCATCACGCTGGACGCGCTGAAAGCGATTTCGCGAAAGGCAATCGAACGAAAGACGGGCGCGCGGGGCCTGCGCTCGATTATGGAAGGGATTCTGCTGGACACAATGTTCGATCTACCGAGCCTCAAAGGCGTCGAGGAAGTCGTCATCGGACCGGAAGTTGTGGAGGGGGGAGCCCGACCGTTGAAAATCTACACAGAATTGGCAGAAGAGCAGGAAACATCTGCCTAGATTTGCAACGCTCGTAAGAGCATAGATCGTGATTCTGAGTTGCGTACCTGACCTATTGGAAAGTTGGCTCCGCCACCCTACGTGAAGGGACTGCTGGCGGGGCCAGGGCCAAGCCAGACGAGCCTGAGTTGCGTTGAAGTTTCAGCAACATCATCAGCGTGAATTGGGCAACGAGCGACACGAACACTGCACGTTGTTTGGGTGGTCGTGTTGGCAGCAACGGTCGCAATTGAGATAAGGTTCAATTGCACAGCATGGGGCAGTGCAGATCGCACGTCCGATGTCACAGAGCAGAGAGAGCACATGAGCGAACATCACACAGCAAGTCCAGTCGGCGATGGCGAGGAGCTTTTTCCAGTCCTGCCACTGCGCGACATTGTTGTTTTCCCACACATGATCGTTCCGCTTTTCGTCGGTCGCGAGAAGTCGATCAACGCCCTTGAAGAGGTGATGCGTTCGGACAAGCACATCCTCTTGGCGGCACAAAAGAATGCCGGCGACGACGATCCCGAGCCGGATGAAATCTATCGGGTCGGTACGCTGGCCTCGGTCCTGCAGCTGTTGAAGCTGCCCGATGGCACCGTAAAGGTGCTTGTCGAGGGCATCGCGCGGGCCGAGATCAAAGACTACACCGACAACAGCGACTACTTCGAAGCCTCCGTCGAGCGGATCGAAGAAGAAATTGGCGCCGACGATGAAGTCGAGGCTCTGTCGCGTTCGGCCGTTTCGCAGTTCGAGAATTACGTCAAACTCAACAAGAAGATCTCACCGGAGGTCTTAGGTACGATCGGCCAGATCGATGATTATTCGAAACTCGCGGACACTGTTGCATCGCACCTGGCGATCAAGATTTCCGATAAGCAGGACATCCTCGAGGTCACATCGATTTCGGAGCGGCTTGAGCGCGTCTTTGCTTTGATGGAGAGCGAGATCTCCGTTCTGCAGGTCGAGAAGAAGATCCGCTCGCGGGTCAAGCGCCAGATGGAGAAGACGCAGCGCGAGTACTATTTGAATGAGCAGATGAAGGCCATTCAGAAGGAACTTGGTGACGGCGACGAGCGCGACGATATCTCCGAATTCGAAGAGAAGATCGAAAACACCAAGCTGTCGAAAGAGGCCCGCGACAAGACGACGGCGGAGCTGAAGAAACTTCGCCAGATGAGCCCGATGTCGGCGGAAGCTACGGTGGTGCGGAACTATCTCGACTGGGTTCTGTCGATTCCGTGGGGTGTGAAGGGCAAGGTCAAGAAGGATCTGGGCGAGGCCCAGGAAGTTCTCGATCTTGAGCACTACGGCCTTGAAAAGGTTAAAGAGCGCATTGTCGAATACCTCGCCGTGCAAAACCGGACCAACAAGATGAAGGGCCCGATCTTGTGTCTCGTCGGCCCGCCGGGTGTCGGTAAGACGTCGCTGGGCAAGTCCATCGCCAATGCAACCGGGCGTGAATTCGTTCGCATGTCGCTGGGCGGTGTGCGTGACGAGGCGGAAATTCGCGGCCACCGGCGCACCTACATCGGTTCCATGCCGGGCAAGGTGGTGCAGTCGATGCGCAAGGCCAAGAAGACCAATCCGCTGTTCCTGCTCGATGAGATCGACAAGATGGGTTCCGACTTCCGCGGTGACCCTGCGGCAGCGTTGCTGGAAGTGCTGGATCCGGAGCAGAACAACACGTTCAACGATCATTACCTGGAGGTCGACTACGACCTCTCGAACGTGATGTTCGTGACGACAGCCAACACACTGAACATTCCGCCGGCCTTGATGGACCGGATGGAGATCATTCGCATTGCCGGTTACACCGAGCCGGAGAAAATCGAGATTGCGCGCCGCCATCTCATTCCCAACCAGCGCCAATCCCATGGCCTGACTGAAGATGAGTGGTATATCGAGGATGACGCGCTGAAGATCGCCGTGCGCCGCTACACACGCGAAGCGGGCGTGCGGAACCTAGAGCGCGAGATCGCGAAGCTGGCGCGCAAGGCCGTCAAGGAAATCCTGTCGACCGAGGCCGAAAGCATCACGATAACGCCGGACAACATCGAGGACTTCCTTGGCGTGCCGGCCTTTCGCTTCGGTGAAGCCGAACTGGAAGATCAGGTCGGGGTTGTCACCGGGCTGGCGTGGACCGAAGTCGGTGGTGAGATTCTCACCATCGAAGGCGTGATGATGCCGGGCAAAGGCAAGATGACGGTGACCGGCAATCTGCGCGAGGTCATGAAGGAGTCGATCCAGGCGGCGAGTGCCTACGTACGGTCGCGCTCGGTTGATTTCGGAATTGCGCCACCGCTGTTCGAGAAACGCGATATCCACGTGCACGTGCCGGAAGGGGCAACGCCCAAGGACGGACCGTCGGCCGGAGTCGCAATGGTGACCGCGATCGTCTCGGTCCTGACCGGCATTGAGGTCCACAAGGACATCGCCATGACCGGTGAGATTACGTTGCGCGGCCGCGTGCTGCCGATCGGTGGACTCAAGGAGAAGTTGCTTGCCGCACTGCGCGCCGGCATGAAGAGCGTCATCATTCCGGAAGAGAACGTCAAGGATCTGGCGGACATCTCGGATGATGTGAAAAATGCGCTCGAAATCCTGCCGGTCTCACGCATGGACGAGGTTCTGAAGCTGGCTATGTTGCGTGAGCCGGAGCCGATTGATTGGACGGAGGAAGACGCTGCAGCCGCCGTTGCCGCGTCCGAAAGTCAAGCGGCCGGACCGAGCGTCACGGCTCACTGAGGCCCCAAATCGGCTGATTTCAAGCCGCGGAATCCGTTACATTGAACTGATGTTCAGCCCCCTTTGACCCCTGTCAGAGGGGGCTGAACGTTTCCAATCTGTCAAAAACCGAGAATAACCCGCTGTTTTCGGGCGATTCCGACGGTTTAGTGCTTGACGAAAGGCGGCAACCTGCATTCTGTGCGGTCTGTGTTGCAGCCACACTGGCTAACGATTGGGGTTTTTGGCCGAAGGCGGTCGGCTCCAGCCGGTTGCAAAGATAAGGATATCGAAAAATGAGCAAGAAAGAAATCATCGACGCTATGGCCGACAGGGCCGAGATCACGAAAGAAAAGGCGGGCATGGCGCTGGACGCGTTGACCGAGTACGTCTCCGATTCTCTCAAGAAGGGTGACGAAGTGAACTTTGCGCCCCTCGGCAAGTTCAAAGTCTCGGCGCGCGCGGCGCGTGAAGGCCGCAATCCAATGTCCGGCGAGAAAATCAAGATCCCGGCGTCGAACGTTCCCAAGTTCACGCCGTCAAAGCAGCTCAAGGAAGAAGTGAACCACAAGAAGAAAAAGTAAGACCATCAGTCTTACCGATACGGGCGCGCCGGGATTTCCGGCGCGCTTTGTGTTTCTCGGGGGCACATTCGTTGCCACATCGGGTCGCGCTGCGAAACTCAGTCTTCGGTTGCGTCCCCGATCACCGATCGTTACATCTTGTCGGGCAGGGGCGGTTAGCTCAGTTGGTAGAGCATCTCGTTTACACCGAGAGGGTCGGCGGTTCGAGCCCGTCACCGCCCACCATGCCGAGGCAATTCACCGTCGGCAGCGATATTTGGCACTTCGCTGCCTCACGACTTGACGGCGAATGCTGAGTGACGTAGGTGATCCAGCCTGATTTGCATGCGGCGTCGCTCCGTGACGTTTTGCACTGCGGGTGTAGCTCAGTTGGTTAGAGCGCCGGCCTGTCACGCCGGAGGCCGCGGGTTCGAGTCCCGTCACTCGCGCCACTCTCTGGCGACAGACAAGTATGTCCCGGCTGAGGCTGAAGCCCTTCATTTTGCGCGCTGGGCCGGTTCGGGGATCAAGCAGGCGTGGCGGACAGCGGCAAGACACGGGCGGACGGCTCCCCAGGACTGACCATCCCATTCACAGAGTTTGTGTTGCTTTCGGCACTGCTGACGGCCCTTACGGCGCTGTCCATCGACATTATGCTGCCGGCGTTGCCGAACATTGCATCGGACTTCAATCGCACGGCCTCCAATGACCGACAGCTTGTCGTCATCGTCTACTTTATCGGGTTCGGTGGCGGACAGTTGTTCTGGGGGCCGTTCTCCGATCGTTTTGGCCGAATTCCGGTGCTGGCGGTCGGCCTCGGCATCTTTGTACTGGGGGCCATCCTGGCGCTTATGGCGGACAGCTTCGAGGCGCTGCTGACCGCACGCATCGTCCAGGGCCTGGGCAGCGCCGCCTCCCGCGTCACGGTTACGGCGATCGCCCGGGACCTGTTCTCCGGCGCCCGCATGTCACGCGTAATGTCGCTGATCATGACCGTCTTTATTGCTGTGCCTATCCTGGCCCCGCTTGCCGGTCAGGGTCTGTTGTTTCTCGGCACCTGGCGCCTGCACTTCTACGTCATATTGGCGATCGGATTGATCGCGCTATCCTGGGCAATGGTGCGCCTGCCGGAGACACGGCCACGAGCGGCCCGCCAAGGCGCCAAGAACCGCTTCCAGCAGGCCCTGCTGGGTTTTATGCGCGAACGTGCTGCGATCGCCTATATGGTCGCCTCAGGACTGATATTCGGGTGCCTCACGGCCTACATCGCAAATGCCCAGCAGATATTCGGCGAGCTCTACGCTCTCGGTGACAGCTTTGCGATTGCCTTTAGCTCGATTTCCGCAGCCGTCGCGGTGGCATCGTTCACGAACGCACGTATTGTCATGTCGCGCGGTATGCGGCGCGTCTGCCATGTCGCGCTGGTCGGATTCGTCATATTGTCCGCGCTGTTGGCGGTTGCCGCCTATGTCTCGCCGCCATCTCTACCGGTGCTGATCGTTTGGTTAGGGCTGCTGTTCTTTCTGTTCGGCCTCATTGGTCCGAATTTCAATGCCATTGCGCTGGAGCCTATGGGGGCAATCGCCGGGCTGGCGGCGTCAATTTTTGGCTTCGCCAACACATCGATTGCTGCGCTCGGCGGTTGGCTGATCGGGGGCAGTTATGACGGAACGCTCTTCCCCTTTGCGCTCGGTTTCACACTGCTGAGCAGTTTCGCACTCTTGCTGATCTTCCTCGTCGAGGGGCGCGCCGGAATGTTCGGCGGGCGCGACCCGCGCAGATAGCAGGCGTGGTTGGGAGCGATCGTTGCGGGCCGTTGCGGCCCTCGATCGTCCAGATGCCGCGGGTCGTCGTGCGATTGGGCGCTCAACCACGGTCAGATGCGCCATCTCTGTTGATTAGCTGCCTGATCTGCGCGAACGTGCCCCAGCCGTCGGGGTTCTATCCGGTTGCGCCCAGGGCGACGCTCGTATACCAGCTTAGAGACGAAGCAATCCCGACCATATGGGGTCTTGAATGGTTGATCTCGCCGCACACTATTTACCGCTCGTGGTATTCATTGGCGTCTCACTTCTGATTGCACTCGTCCTCATGATTTCGCCGTTCCTGTTGGCCGTGAACAATCCAGATCCCGAGAAAGTCTCGGCCTACGAATGCGGATTCAACGCCTTTGACGATGCGCGCATGAAGTTCGATGTGCGGTTCTACCTCGTGGCCATTCTTTTCATCATCTTCGATCTGGAAATTGCCTTTCTGTTTCCCTGGGCGGTCGCCTTCAAGGAGGTTGGCGTGTTCGGGTTCTGGTCGATGATGATCTTTCTTGCAGTGTTGACCGTTGGTTTCATCTACGAGTGGAAGAAAGGCGGTCTCGAATGGGATTGATTCGGCCTGAGCAGTGGCAGGCACCGCCGGCCCCCAATCCGCTGTTTGATCGTCCCGACGAAGGCCGTTCCTCCGGGGCGTCGGCAGGGCTTGTGAAGCCCGGCGACCCGTCATTTACACTGATCAACAACGAGCTTGCCGACAAAGGCTTCCTGGTGACGACCACGGATGACCTCATCAATTGGGCGCGCACCGGTTCGTTGATGTGGATGACGTTCGGCCTTGCCTGCTGCGCGGTCGAGATGATGCAAGCCTCAATGCCGCGTTATGACGTCGAGCGTTTCGGGTTTGCTCCGAGGGCCTCGCCACGCCAATCCGACGTGATGATTGTCGCCGGCACCCTGACCAATAAGATGGCGCCCGCTCTGCGTAAGGTCTACGACCAGATGCCGGAGCCTCGCTATGTCATCTCGATGGGATCGTGCGCCAATGGCGGCGGCTATTACCACTATTCCTACGCCGTGGTTCGTGGTTGTGACCGCATCGTACCGGTAGACGTCTATGTCCCCGGTTGTCCTCCCACGGCCGAAGCCCTCGTGTACGGCATCTTGCTGCTGCAGAAAAAAATCCGCCGCACCGGCACGATTGCGCGATAGGCGCCAGACGGACAAGTTGACATGATCGATTTGAGACGCGACGACGAGACACTGACGGATCTCGGTGAATTCATCGCCGCCAAGCTCGGTGAAGACGCGGTAGGGCTCAAGCTCGCCCATGGTGAATTGACGCTGACCGTCGCCCGGACCGATGTCGTCAGGACGCTTAAGCTCCTGCGCGACGATGCGCGCTGCCAGTTCGAAGTGCTGATCGATATCTGCGGCGTCGATTGGCCGGCCCGGGAGGACAGGTTCGATGTCGTCTACCACCTGCTGTCGCCGCGGCTGAACCAGCGCATTCGCGTCAAAACGCAAACCAACGATGTTGACCCGGTGCCCTCGGTCATTGATGTGTTTCCGGCGGCGGATTGGTTTGAGCGCGAGGCCTACGACATGTACGGCATTCTGTTTGCCGATCATCCGGACTTGCGCCGCATGTTGACGGACTATGGCTTTCAGGGGCATCCCCTGCGCAAAGATTTTCCGCTGAGCGGCCACGTCGAGGTCCGCTACGACGAGGAGCGCAAGCGGATCGTCTACGAACCCGTCAGGCTGGCGCAGGAGTTTCGCAGCTTCGATTTCGAGAGCCCCTGGGAAGGCGCCAACTATCAGCTTCCCGGCGATGAGAAAGCGTCGGAAGACCCCGACAAGGCCAATTGACCAAGCGCAGGCAAGTGAGGCTCGGACACCGCAATGGCTGAAACCGACATTCGCCAATTCAATATCAACTTCGGGCCGCAGCATCCTGCGGCGCACGGCGTGCTGCGGCTGGTTCTCGAACTCGATGGCGAAGTGGTTGAACGAGTCGACCCGCACGTCGGACTGCTACATCGCGGCACCGAAAAACTGATCGAACACAAGACCTATCTCCAGGCCATCGGGTATTTCGATCGACTTGACTACGTCGCGCCGATGAACCAGGAGCACGCCTTCTGCCTGGCGGCAGAGCGTTTGCTTGAGCTCAAGATACCGCGGCGCGGTCAGCTTATTCGTGTCTTGTTCTCGGAGATTGGGCGGCTTCTGTCCCACCTCCTGAATGTGACGACGCAGGCCATGGACGTCGGTGCCCTCACCCCCCCGCTCTGGGGGTTCGAGGAACGCGAAAAGCTGATGTACTTTTACGAGCGCGCGTCCGGTTCCCGCATGCATGCCAAGTATTTTCGGATCGGCGGCGTCCACCAGGATTTGCCGGATGAGCTTGTCGAGGATATTGCCAAGTTTTGTGAAACGCACGAACAGGTGCTCGACGACATTGAAAGTCTGCTCACCGGCAATCGGATCTTCAAACAACGCAATGTCGACATCGG
>JBPCWB010000368.1:0-3170 GCA_051009955.1 Hyphomicrobiaceae bacterium
CTCTTCGTCGGTGCACTGAGAGCCCGGCATTTGGCGCGATTGGTCCTCGACGGCAACAAAGTCGTGGCCGAGGAAGTCTTGCTGGACAACGTTGGTTCGCGCATTCGCGATGTTCGCCAAGGTCCCGACGGCGCCATCTATGTCCTTACGGACAGTCGCAACGGTCGTCTCCTGCGGGTTGAACCGGCCAAATAGCGCGCTGGCTTGCACCGCAGTTCCACCAGCTGCAGGACCAATGACATCAATCATCCCGTGAGACGGGCTGTCACCATTGCGGCCCATTGACATTTCCACCCGTCTGAACGATGTACTAGCCTAATTCAGGCCCGCCGAGACCGAGCCGCCACAAGTTACGACGCTGTGCCGACGGTACGGTCGCAGCTTGAGGTTCACACCCGCCAGCGAGTTTCGCCCGCGGGTGCGTTCGTGTTTGGTTCGTCGGACTGCATCTGTTCTTTGGGATCGGGTGCCTGCAGATCAATTCGAGGACGCATGTTCGAGTCACTCTCTGATCGTCTATCCGGTATTTTCGATGCGTTGACCCGCCGCGGCGCGCTGAGCGACGCCGACGTTTCAAGTGCGATGCGAGAAGTTCGCCGTGCGCTTCTGGAAGCCGATGTTGCGCTGGACGTCGTTCGCGAATTCACTGATCGCGTGAGGGAAAAGGCCGTTGGCCAAGAGGTCGTAAAGTCAGTCACACCGGGCCAGATGGTCGTCAAGATCGTGCATGACGAGCTCGTCCGCGTGCTCGGCTCCGATGCCGATCCGATCGATCTTACCGCAAGTCCCCCGGTGCCCATTCTGATGGTCGGTCTGCAGGGGTCCGGCAAAACCACCACGACTGCAAAGATCGCCAAACGTCTGACCGATCGCGAGAAGAAGAAGGTCTTGATGGCCTCGCTCGACACGCGTCGACCGGCAGCGCAGGAGCAACTGCGCGTGCTCGGCGAGCAGACCGACGTTGCGACACTGCCGATCGTCTCCGGGCAGACGCCGATCCAGATAGCCAAGCGTGCCATGGATGCGGCACGGCTCGGCAGCTACGATGTCGTCCTTCTCGATACGGCTGGCCGCATTACGATTGACGAAGGCCTGATGAACGAGGTGGCGGATGTCAAATCGGCCACCGGCCCCCATGAGACGTTGCTCGTCGCCGACAGCCTGACCGGACAGGATGCGGTCACGACCGCCAAGGCATTCGAGGACCGCGTCGGCATTACCGGGATCGTCCTGACCCGCATCGACGGCGATGGCCGCGGCGGTGCAGCCCTGTCGATGCGCGCCGTTACAGGCAAGCCGATCAAATTGCTGGGAACCGGCGAAAAATGGGATGCACTCGAGGACTTCCATCCTGAGCGTATCGCCGGGCGCATACTTGGCATGGGTGACGTCGTCAGTCTCGTTGAACGAGCGGCAGAGACGATCGACGCCGAAAAAGCCCAGAAGATCGCCGACAAGATGAAAAAGGGGTCGTTCGACCTTGACGATCTTGCCGAGCAGATCAAGCAGATGCAGCGCCTCGGCGGCATGGGAGGCGTGCTCGGCATGCTGCCCGGAATCGGTAAAATGAAGAGCCAGATTGCCGATGCCAATCTTGATGACAAGGTGCTGAAGCGCCAGCACGCCATCATTACATCGATGACCAAGAAGGAACGGGCCAGTCCCAAGGTGATCGATGGCAAGCGCCGCCGCCGCATCGCAGCCGGTTCAGGAACCAAAGTTCAGGACGTCAACCAACTTCTCAAAATGCACCGTCAGATGGCGGACATGATGAAGAAGATGGGTAAGAACAAAGGCCTCATGGGTCGCATGATGGGTGGCCTCGGCATGGGCGGGATGCCGGAACCGACGCCGGAGATGATCGAACAGGCGCAAGCACTGCAACAGAGCGGGCAGTTGCCCAAAGGCATGCCCGGGATTGACGGCGGGTCACCGGTGCCGAAGGGGCTTCCGGGTTTGGGTGCTGGATTGCCTGGGCTCGGCGGTGCTTCGCTTCCTGGCCTTGGCAGCCCGTCAGCTCCCGCGGTGACACGCAAAAAGAAGAAGAAGCGCTAGCGATGGCGGTCAACGTCCCACAGATCGACACAGATCGTCTGCGCCTGCGCGCTTTCCGCAACGAAGACCACGCCGCCTACGCCGCATTCCTGGCAGACGAGCAAGCGACGCGATTCATCGGCGGGGTTCGCGACGCGGATGCGGCGTGGCGTATCATGGCGGCGTTCTGCGGTCACTGGCAGCTGCGTGGTTACGGGCCATTCGCCATCGAAGAAACGGCTACGGGAACGTTCGTCGGATACACCGGACTCTGGTTCCCGCACGGCAAGCCCGAACGCGAGATCATGTGGGGCATTGTCCCCAGTGCCCAACGCAATGGCTATGCCAGCGAGGCTGCGAAGGCGGCGCGCGACTATGCCTACGAACAGCTCGGCTGGTCGGTCGCTGTCAGCTACATCGCTGACGACAATGCTGCCTCACAGGGTGTCGCCGGAAAACTCGGCGCCGTGCGCGATGGGCGGGTCGACCATCAGGGCTGGCAATTGGACGTCTGGCGTCATCCTGCCGCGACGGCCAGTCGGCCGGGGCAAGCGGCATGACTATGCTCCAGACACCGCGCCTCAGTCTGCGCCAATGGACACGCGATGACTTCGAACCCGTAGCCGCGTTCCTGCAGGATGGCGAACAGACCAGGCATCTTGGTAGTGGCCGCAAATCGCGCGCCGAAGCGTGGGATTGGTTTTGTGCGACTGCCGGCGAGTGGGTTTTGACCGGTCGCGGCATGTTTGCGCTTGAGATGATCGAGACGCGCGCCCTCGCCGGCTGGTGTGGCCTTTGGCACCCGGTTGACCTCGATGAGCCGGAACTCGCCTGGAGCTTGTTTCCGTCGGCGCAGGGCCATGGTCTGGCCACGGAAGCCGCCCGCCGTGTGCAGCGCTGGGCTGCCGAAGATCTGGGGCTACCGCCGCTCTTTAGTTTTGTCCATCCTAACAACAACGCTTCTCGCAATTTGGCCGAGCGTCTCGGAGCTACCGTTGAATGTGAAACAACGTTCCGCGATCGGCCCCGGCTCGTCTATCGCCATCGCATCCCGCAAAATTCTGTCAACATTTGAAATCGAAGAACTGGAGAAAGTAAAACATGTCAGTTGTCAAACTTCGCCTCACGCGATCCGG
>JBPCWB010000369.1:0-2866 GCA_051009955.1 Hyphomicrobiaceae bacterium
GACTTACCCGGGTGCTCCCGGGCCTTCGGGATCTGGCCGGCCGCGGCGCCAAGGTCATTGTCCTATCCCATTTCGGTCGCCCAAAGGGCGTGCCCAACCCAGCCATGTCACTGCGCGTTGTCGCGGAAAAACTTTCGGAATTGGCGGGGGTCAGCATTGCTTTTGCCGACGATTGCGTCGGCGACGCCGCCGAGTCGATGATTGCTGCCATGACGAACGGCAGTATCGTCGTTCTGGAGAACCTCAGGTTTCATGCGGGCGAGGAAGCCGATGACCCGGGCTTCGCTGCGGGCCTGGCACGGCTGGGCGATATCTATGTGAACGACGCATTTTCGGCGGCGCATCGTGCTCATGCATCGACTGCAGGCATCACCAATCATCTGCCGAGTTATGCCGGACCGCTGATGATGGAGGAGATCAATGCCCTGCGCGCGGCATTGGATCAGCCGCAGCGTCCGACTGTGGCCGTCGTTGGCGGTGCCAAAGTCTCCAGCAAGATTTCGGTTCTGACAAATCTGATTGAGAAGGTTGACAAACTGATCATCGGCGGTGGCATGGCCAATACATTCTTGCTGGCGCAAGGTGTAAGTGTCGGGGCCTCGTTGGCCGAGGCCGATCAGATTGACGTGGCGCGAGAGATATTAGCGAAAGCCAAAGCTGGCGACTGCGAAATAATTTTGCCCATGGATGCCGTCATCGCTAGGGAATTCGCGGCCAATGCTCCACATCAGGTTGTTAGCGTCACGCAAGTGCCGGACGAAGCCATGATCCTTGATGTCGGTCCGGATTCGGTGTCGGCGATGACAAAGGTACTCGCTGGCTGCCGCACGCTGCTGTGGAACGGCCCGTTGGGTGCCTTCGAGATTTCACCATTTGGAGCAGGGACCTTCAAATTGGCCGCCGTCGCCGCAGATCTGACGAAGCAGGGTCAGCTGGCGTCGATCGCGGGAGGTGGCGACACCGTTGCGGCGTTGAACATGGCGGGAGTGACCGAGGACTTCACTTATGTCTCGACGGCGGGTGGCGCCTTCTTGGAGTGGCTCGAAGGACGCGATCTCCCTGGGGTCGTCGCCTTAACCAAGTAAACAACCTCGCTTAGACACATAGACACAAGACTTACACAGGTGCGTGAGTGGGATTGATTTGCGGCGGCCGGTGTAAGTTCCTACAGTCGATCGTTGTCACAGCAGAACAGGTCGGGCGGGCATGCTTGCAGAAGCATATATCTATTTCGGGGTGGCATTTGCAGGGCTTGTCAGTTTCCTGAGTCCCTGTGTGCTGCCGCTGGTCCCACCCTATCTTGGCTATCTGGGCGGGACGACCATTAGCCAGGCCAGTGTCTCCGACGGGATCGATGACGATGTCTGGCGTCGGGTCGTGATCGGATCGATCTTTTTCGTCCTGGGGTTCACGACGGTATTCGTCGGGCTCGGCGCAGGTGCCTCTGTCTTTGGCCAGCTCCTGCACAGCTACCAGCAGCAACTGTCAATGGCTGCCGGGGCGGTCATCATCTTGTTCGGATTACACTTCCTGGGCGTCATGCGCATCCCGCTTCTCTACAGCGAGGCGCGCTATCAAGCCAACGTGCAAGGCGCAAGCTTTGTCGGTGCCTATGTCATCGGTTTGGCATTCGCGTTCGGCTGGACGCCATGCATTGGTCCAATTCTGGCATCGGTTCTGACACTTGCTGCGAGCGAGGCGAGCCTTGGTCGCGGTGTCCAGTTGCTGTTTGTCTACTCGCTCGGACTTGGTATTCCATTTGTCCTCGCAGCCGTCGCCATCCGGCCGTTCCTGTCATTCATGCAACGCTTCAAACGCCACCTGGGGACGATGGAAAAGGTGATGGGCATCCTGCTCATCGTGACCGGCCTTATGTTCCTGACGGGCACGATGACTTGGATCGGTCAGTTCATGATTGAGACTTTCCCGACGCTGAGCCGGATCGAAGAAATCATGACTCCTGAATCTTTGAAACAGGATATTATGCGCCGCAATTGAAACCTATCTTTGGCGCATTGAAATGACAGTCCCGTTCCAGAATCGCGCGATAGCCTTGACGATCGCAGGCTCAGATAGCTCAGGCGGCGCCGGCATTCAGGCTGACCTCAAGACGTTCTGCGCGTTCGGCGTCTACGGAGCATCCGTCCTCACAGCTTTGACAGCCCAGAACACGCGAGGTGTCCAAGATGTCCATGCCGTGCCCGCCGCGTTCGTTGAAGCGCAGATCGAGAGTGTGCTGAGTGATCTCGATGTCGGAGCGCTCAAGACCGGAATGCTGGCTACAGCCGACATCGTCGGCGTCGTGGCGCGGCGGCTGGCCGCGTCTGCCGCAATCCCGACGGTGGTTGATCCGGTGATGGTTGCAACCAGCGGCGATGTGCTTCTTCAGCCCGACGCCGTTGCCGCTGTTCGTGATGAATTGCTGCGCACCGCGACCGTCGTTACTCCAAACCTGGGTGAAGCAGCGCAACTCCTGAGCATTCCGCTCGCATCGAGCAACGAGGACATGGTGGCCCAAGCCAAGGACTTGCTCTCCTTCGGCAGCCGGGCCGTCCTCCTGAAAGGGGGGCATTCCGGGAGCGACCGCGCAGCCGACGTCCTCGTTCAGGCCGGCGGCACGGTCGAATGGTTTGATGCGCCACGCATCGACACCGAAAATACGCATGGAACCGGCTGCACGTTGGCCGCGGCCATTGCCGCAGGGTTGGCACGCGGCCAGGACATTGCTCAGGCGGTCAAGGCTGCCAAAGATTTCCTCACGCGGGCTATTCAGGCCGGCGTGGCGCTGGGGATCGGGCACGGCCGCGGACCTGTCGATCATCTCTGGAGCGATCGCACGGCCGGTTAGGCCGCATCACGGTGGCAT